>CAXACF010000176.1:0-4847 GCA_963967125.1 uncultured Rhodobacterales bacterium
CGTTGCAGGCAGGCCCGCCCCCCCTGCCAAACCAACTGCCGAAACCGATCCGCCGTATTTCATTTGGCCCAACACACGCGCCAGCATGTCGCCGCCCACGGCGTCCACACATCCGGCCCACGTTTCACGTTCCAATGGGCGTTTAACGGTTTCGTTGATGTCTTCGCGGGCAACGATTTGTGTCGCGCCAAGCGATCTTAGATAATCTTCGGTTTCTGGTCGGCCTGTCACGGCGGCCACTTCATACCCAAGGTTCGCTAGGATAGCGGTTGCGACGGATCCCACCCCGCCCGCAGCGCCCGTCACCAAAACAGGGCCCTGATCTGGTTTTAACCCATGATCCTCAAGCGCCATAACCGCCAGCATCGCGGTGAAGCCCGCAGTCCCCACGGCCATCGCCTGACGCGATGACAGGCCGCTTGGCATTGGAACCAACCAATCTGCATTGACGCGGGCCTTTTGGGCGTATCCGCCCCAGTGCACCTCGCCCACGCGCCAACCCGTAAGGACGACGCTATCGCCCGCGCTATAGCGTGCATCATCCGAGCTTTCGATGGTTCCTGCGAAATCAATTCCTGGAACATGCGGGTATTCGCGCACCAAACCGCCCCCTGGACCAATGCATAGGCCGTCCTTGTAGTTTACGGTTGAATATTCAACGTTCACCACAACATTGCCTTCGGGCAATTGATCGGTGCTGATTTGTTCGACCGCTGCGGATGTTTTGCCGCTTTCTTCGTCTTTGTTGACCACTAATGCATTAAACATCTGATCCTCCTACTTTCTTAAATCCAAAATCTGTCTTTGATCACGGCACGCCGTTCGCCCGCACCTGTGTCTATGATTAACTCTTGTCCCGCGTCCCAATACCCCGCATCAATCATTCCGATTGCCACGTTCGTATTGAAATCAGGGGACCATGTCGCCGATGCGATCAGGCCCACATTTTTCCCATCCACATAAACCGACCAACCGGTCGCATTATGGGGCAGATCGCCAGACCCCGAAATTTCAATAGGGCGAATTTGACGGGGGGGACCGTTTTCCTTTTGTGCTTCGATCACGGATTTGCCTATGTAATCCTCGGGTGAATTACAGAATTTGGCCAATCCAGCCTCAACAGGTGTATTTTCGCGCGTCATATCCGAGCCAAAGGACAACAATCCGCCTTCAATCCGTTCGATCAGATTGGGACAGCCCGCACGCACGTTTAAGTCCTGACCTGCCGCCATCAAAGCATCCCACAGCGGCATGCCATACTGCGTGCCATCCACATAGATTTCAAAGCCACCTTGTTTGGACCAACCAGAGCGCGCAACCACAAATTCCGTGTCCATAAACGCCATGCTCTTATACCGGAAAAAGCGGATATCGCGCACGTCATCACCAAAGACACGGGCCATCAATTCATCCGCCTTTGGCCCCTGAACCGCAAGTGGCGAAACATCAGGTTCCACAATTTCAACATCCATGTTTGATGCAATCGCCAGCCCAAGCGCATATTGCAGCAAATCACCATCCGCCAGTGACAGCCAATAATGATCCTGCGCCAATTTGATCGCCACAGGGTCATTCAACATGCCCCCGTTATGGTCGCAAATCGGCACATAATAACATTGATCATCCGCCATGCGGTCCATGTCGCGCGGGCTCATCATTTTCATCAGACGCAGGGCATCAGGGCCCTTGATGCTGACCTGACGTTCAACGGCCACATCCCAAACCTGAACATGCTCTTTCAGGTGACGATAATCAGCCTCATAACTTTCGAAATAGCTGGCCAGCAACATGTGGTTATAAACCGTATATGCCTTGGCGCCAGCGGCCTGAACACCAGCCGTAAACGGGGTGCCGCGCACGCGGCGTGATGGAACAATACCTGCCATCCTAGGACTCCTAATCCAAAGACAATGGGAAACAGAGGAAAAGGTATAAGACCCATCCCCTGCTTCAATTCAAAAGGTGTTTAGCGTGGACCGTGCCAGTCGATTTGACAGATCTCGGCAGAGCGGCCATCAAAATCCCAAACGCGGCCATGGGCGCGTACACGGCCCTTGGTTGCTGTGGCCACAGTGATATCTGGACCCATCCAGTATTCAGTGTTTTTCACAACGATTTCTTCGCCCTTGTGGCCGGGTACGGGAACAACTTCACCTTGAATAACCTTACCCACCATCAAACGGCGCGCATTGCCTTCGGTTGTGAATTCAACGGGTGCGCGTTCTGCGCCCAAAAATTCGCTGACCAACACCTTGAACAACCCTGTTGTGCCCTTAGCCTGACCGCTAAAGATTTTGATCAATGCTTCATAGGCGGCATAGCTTGCGCGATCATCAATATAGGCCGCCGCTTTCCAGTTGCCGCGCGCCATCAGGCCCGGGATTTCCAACACCAATCCGACGTTCAAGCCTGACAGGTCCTCATCGCCATAATGCCCCTGATCAATGCGCACACCTGCCCATGCCTGACAATACCCTTCTGTTGGGGCGTGTTTGCCCAAGGAGACAACGCAGGGGCAGAACACCGTACAGTTACAGTTTAGGATTAATTCGCCCTTAATCGCCCAAGGCGTCAGCCCTGGATCCTTTTTCATCGCCTCTGGATGACGGCTATCAATTTTTGCAGGTACCTCTAAACGATCATTTGCCATGATGTTCTCCTTAAATAAGACCTAGGGCGATGAGTGCTGCACCACACAGCAAAGCATAACCCAAAGGTTTCGTTATATACGTTCCGATTTGCGGTAGCTTTTCCACCACCATTAACACAGTCGCCAGTCCCATAAAGACCAAATTCATCACACCGCCGACAAAGGCCAGACACATCAGCGCCCAGCAACATCCCAAACAGACAAGACCGAGGCGTAGACCGTTGCGCCACGCACCTTCGTCAAAATATTGCATGAAAAAGGTCAATGGTGCGCGGCATTTGGACAAGCAGGCTTCTTTCACATGTGAAAACTGATACCCCCCCGCGATGGCCAAAAGGGCGGCCGAAAGATAGCGAGAGGTTGATTGCCCCAATTGATCCACCGCACCGTAAACAAACAGCGCCATTTGCAAACCACTGGCGAGCAGCGAAAAGCCGATCCAAACAACCAAATACCCGACGATCAATTTCCACAGGTTCGTTTGCGCCACGGCCCCCAAATCATCGTAAGTGGCAAAAGCAGGCAACGCAGTGGGTGCCATCATCGCGACACTCATTAACGACCACATCAGAAATAGACGGAAAAAACCCGCGCCATCTGGGCTGACCACACATAGCGTTGCCCAAAATTCTGCCCCATAGATCGCCCGCAATTCCCGCAAATCGCCGATAGACAGCGACATGGCATATAGCACGCCCCACGCCACTAAAATCGCCCCATAAAGGCCGATCCAGTGCCATCCCGTCATTTTGCGAATGTGTTCAGAAACCATTGCCGCGATTCCAATTAATGCTTGAAATTTAAATGTCAGACTTTTAATTGTCTGACAAATGAAAAACACACAAAATGACGCGACGGATCTTTCGGCTCAAATCGCATCCAAAATTCGGGATTCGATTGTTGAGGGGCGTTTGATTGTGAATGAACGCCTCCCCTCTGAGGCCGAGCTTTCAGAACAATTTTCTGTGTCCCGTTCTACGGTACGAGAGGCGTTAAAACGTTTGGCGGCGCAATCCCTGATCCGCACGCAACGCGGAGCCTTTGGTGGGGCATTTGTGAATAAGCTCAGCTATCAGGACGCCTATTCGCAAAACATCACCACATCGACCCTGTTGTTGTCGATGAATGATATCAACATTGATGTCGCCTGCGAGGCGCGCTTTGCGCTGGAACGCTCTTGTGTGCCATTGGCCTGTGCACGCCGTACAGAAGAACAACTCTCTGTCATGCGACGCGAATTGCACCGCCAAACCTCGCCCGATCTAAGTGATGAGGAATGGTGCGCATCTGATGTGGCCTTTCACCGTTCCTTTGTGGATTGCGCACAAAACCCCGTGCTGTCCTATCAACTGACAGGCGCAGTTGAGGCGATGCAGCCCCTGATGAACATGATCACATTCACCGCACGATCACGCGCCAAAATCATTAGCCACCATGCGGCCCTGATCACATCGCTTGAAACCCAAGATATTCCACTGGCGGAACGCACATTGGGCGAATTGGCGGATTACTCCATGCAATTGGCGGCCAAGGTTTTGGCGGGGGTAAACTCCTTTCTGAGCGCAGTGAGTATGGATTGTTCTTGGTGCCAGTCTATGGCGCCTACTTTCATTTTCAAAGTCGTAAATCCTTCCGAGAGACGCTTGGAAACTTGATCGCGCATAAATGCTAGATCGCCCATCCAGATCAATCCATTGATGAGTTGTGAAGAATGTCCGGAAGTAAATGAAGATGCGAAGTGCTCAAAGCCGTTATTTAGGTGACTGAAGGCCTGCTCTAAAGCAAATTGAATACTTGGAAATTGTGCATTGGCCGCGTATAATTCCTCGAAGCCAAGATGTATGTTGTTGCAGGTCCAAGCTATTTGACTTTCCAGCTCAGGAACATCGTCGTAGGATAAACCTCGTAAAACACCGACCTCTCCTAGGCCTACTTTGCCTTCGTTGTGAATGGCAATGAAAAAGCTCTCTTTTTCCGTAAGTACACCTCGCGAGGTGCCCCCAGGAATTTTAAACTTTAAAATATGAGAACAGTATTTCGCATTCATTAGAAGAAGAAACTCATTGAGGTAGTTATACAATACAACAACGTAGTTAATGCTAAAGGTTTAAGCAAGGTATCGTAATCTTCCGGTGTTTGGGAAGCTGTGAACTTCTTGAATTGACCACGGAGTACAAATTGAAAGACCATGTGCGCA
>CAXACF010000177.1:0-4844 GCA_963967125.1 uncultured Rhodobacterales bacterium
CAACACGGATGCATTTTGATGTGACGATCCTTGGGCTAAAGGCGGGCGAGTTGCGCTACACGCTGCAAAAGGATGACACATCCTATGCGGCGTCGGGTTTGCTTTACCCAACGGGCCTTGCCGCAACTATGACAACATTTCTCTATGATGTAACCGTGACGGGGTCGCATAAGGGCGATCAGTACTTCCCATCGCGATATTCAGAAAAATCAGACACAGGCAAACGTAAAGAGGAACGCGAAATAATCTATCGCTCTGGCGTTCCAAATATTCGCTCGGCAAAACTTGCGAAACCACATTGGTTGGATCCGAAAACGCAAAAAGGCACGTTGGACCCGATGACGGCGATTTTTGAAATCTTGCGCGATGTGGAGCATGAAAAACTGTGCGATCAGGATGTGACCCTCTTTGATGGGGCGCGCCGAGTTCGTATTGCACTATCAAATCCCAAAGAGTCTGGAGCGCGCGCCACATGCAATGGGGTCTATAGTCGCGAAGGTGGATTTTCGAAGAACGAATTGAAGCAGGGAAAAACCTTTCCTTTCACGATCACCTACCAAAAAACGGATCATAACTATTATTTTCAACGATTTGATGTGAAATCTGCACGTGGACGGGCGGCCTTTGTTCGTAGATAACGCTATCCATGAATGGCCAACTACCGATTCACGACGTTCTGGATGAACTGATCCGCGCTCTGCACGCAGAACAGCGCGTTGTTTTATGCGCACCACCTGGTGCGGGGAAAACAACTGTCGTTCCTTTGGCCCTGTTGACCGAGTGCGGTTTTGACGGAAAAATCATCATGCTAGAGCCGCGGCGTTTGGCGGCGCGTGCAGCTGCCGAGCGCATGGCTGCATCGCTATCTGAAAAGGTAGGGCAAACTGTTGGGTATCGCGTACGTGGGGATACCAAAACAAGCAACGCAACGAAGATAGAGGTTGTCACCGAGGGCATCCTCACACGTATGATCCAGTCGGACCCAGAGCTTCAGGGGATATCCTGCATCATTTTCGATGAATTTCATGAACGCTCGTTGAACGCTGATCTTGGACTGGCCCTAAGTTTGGAAATACGGGACGCATTGCGCAATGATCTGCGGATCGTTGTGATGTCTGCAACACTGGATGCGGACCCTATTTCAAAGTTGATGAGTGATGCGCCTATTGTCACGTCTGAAGGGCGCAGTTATCCTGTGACACCTATCTGGCTGCCGCGACCCGCCCCCACAAAACAGCGCCTTGAAATAGGGATCAGCGAACTGATCCATCAGGCCTTAGAGCAAACCGATGGAAGCGTGTTGGTATTTTTGCCGGGAGAGCGGGAAATTCGAAATGTCATGCGCATCCTGTCGGCTAATCTAACGCAGGATATCGCCATCTATCCGCTGTTCGGTGCCCTCGATTTCAAAGACCAGCAGTTGGCCATTGCCCCACCCCAAAAGGGGCGCAAGGTGGTCTTGGCAACATCCATTGCGGAAACATCCCTTACGATTGAGGGGATCACGGCGGTTGTCGATAGTGGATTGGCACGTCGCGCAATTTATGATGCGGGCACAGGGATGTCGCGCCTGATCACCACCAAAGCGTCCAAGGCCGAGGCAACACAGCGTATGGGCCGCGCGGGACGTTTGTCGGCAGGTACGTGTTTCAAGTATTGGTCCCGCGCTGAAGAAGGACAAATGCCCAAATTTGCGCCTGCGGAAATTGAACGCGCAGACCTATCAACATTTGCTCTGGATTTGGCACAGTGGGGAACCAATGAACACGACCTTGCCCTGCTGACCCAACCTAGCGTGGTAACCTTGACGGATGCACGCGCCGTTTTGACGATGTTGGGCGCGTTGGATCAGACAGGGCGCATAACAGATCACGGTCGCGCACTATCGCGGGTACCCGCACATCCAAGAATTGCCCATATGATCACCACAGCAGGCGAAGACGCGACACTACCCGCGGCACTGCTGGGCGAACGGGATATATTGCAGAAATCAGGGCAAAGTGATTTCACCACCCGCATCCAGACCATTGTGGATGACAATTCAAATGTCCCCAAACCCACCCGCAATCGTATAAAATCAGAGGCCAAGCGGCTAACTCGATTTACAGCCCCAAATGGCCCACGCTACAGCGTTGCTCAAATGCTTGCCTTGGCCTTTCCCGATCGGATCGGCGCAAGGCGTTCTGGAAAAGCACCGCGTTTTATTCTGTCAGGCGGCAAAGGCGCAATTATGCGGGATGAAGACGCGCTGGCTACTCAGCGCTATATCGTGGCGATTGAATTGGATGGTGATCCAAGAGAGGCGCAAATACGCCTGGCGCTGCCAATAACAGAGGGCGAAATCCGTGATCTGTTTGACGATCAAATCCGTTGGCACAATGTCTGTGAATGGTCAAAACGCGATGGGCGTGTTCTGGCCCGCAAACGGGAATATTTTGGCACGCTCGTTCTAAACGATCAAATTTGGAAAGACGTGGGTGATGAAGAATTAGCAACTGCAATGTTGGATGGCGTGCGCGAATTGGGGCTGACACTAACGCCCAGCGCAGTGCGATTTTTGGCACGTGTTCGCCTGGCACCTGATGATTTTCCAGGGTTTGATGAAGGAATGTTGCTACAGGAACTGGATGATTGGTTATTGCCGTATCTAACAGGGGTCACGACATCGGACGCCTGGCGTAAATTTGATATCACACCCGCGCTTAGGGCCAGATTGAACTGGGATCAGCAAAACAAATTAGATCGCTTGGCCCCCGGTCATTTCACCACCCCACTTGGGCGCAAAATCCCCATTGATTACGATGGTGAGCACCCGCAGATCGCATTGCGCCTACAGGAAATGTTTGGACAGGTGACGCATCCGCAGGTCGTGGGCAAACCATTACGTGTCACCTTGCTCTCTCCTGCGGGGCGTCCCGTTCAAACGACATTGGACATCCCAGGTTTTTGGGCCACCAGTTATGCAGATGTGCGCAAGGATATGCGCGGGCGATATCCCAAACATCCGTGGCCTGAGGATCCAACACAGGCTGATCCAACACTACGCGCAAAACCCCGTGGCACCTGATTACAGTTTAGGCAAACGGGTCCTCCGGATAGCGGACACCTGCCAAATATAATCCCTGCGGCGGGGAAACGGGCCCACAGGCCGCGCGTTCACAGGCATCAAGTGCCGTTTTCACATCAATCGGGCTCCATGCCCCAGCGCCAACACGCTCTAGCGTTCCAACAAAACTGCGCACCTGATTATGCAAAAAACTACGCGCCCGCACGAAAAAACGGATTTCGGGGCCGGACCATCCGTCAATTTTCGTAACCGTTAATTCATCCAATGTTTTGACAGGGCTTTCCGCCTGACAGATCGAAGACCGAAAGGTTGTAAAATCATGCAACCCCAGCAAATGATTGGCCCCCTCTTGCATCGCGTCGGGATCCAAATCGTGATTAACCTGCCAAACCAAACCCGCATCATGTGTTGCAGGCGCACGACGACACAGCAGGCGAAATACATATTGCCGTTCAACTGCACTAAAGCGCGCGTGCCACTCTTCATCAACTTGGGCGCAAGCCGTAATCGACACAGGCAAGGGTTTCAGATGATAGTTCAGCGCCTCAGACAATCGAAACGGATCCCAGTCCTTTTCCATGTCACATTGCGCAACCTGTGCGGTGGCATGGACGCCCGCATCCGTGCGGCCCGCCGCGGCAATCGTATGCGCACGCGGTTCCAATTTGGCCAAGGCATCTTCGATAGCGCCCTGAACTGAGGGTTGATCTGCCTGCCGTTGCCATCCCGCGAACGGGGCGCCGTGATATTCCACTTTTAATGCGTATCGGTTCATAGTTGCCCAGATACCGCAAATTTTCCCCCTGTCCAACCTGTTGAATTGCGCGCCAACTTTTCCCATGTGATAAATGAACAAAAGGGACCTGTGTATTGGCAATTACGGACATTGGCTATCGCATCATTGACGGTGTTGATGCATTGGGCACTCAGGTGTCTGACACAGTGTTTGGTGCCCCTATTCGATTGGGTGTCACGGGATTGGCCCGGTCTGGAAAGACCGTGTTTGTTACATCGTTGATTGCGAATTTATTGTCAGGCACAAAGCTCCCCCAATTCGCAGCCAGTGCGCAGGATCGCGTCGAAGTCGCCTACCTAAATCCACAACCCAACGATACAATCGCGCGTTTCGACTATGAAACGCATTTGGCACAACTGTGTGCACATCCCCCAACTTGGCCCGAAAATACTAAGGGGATCAGCACCCTTCGCGTGACCCTAAAACTGCGACCGACAGGTTTGCTTTCGGGTTTGCGTGGGTCTGTCGAACAACATATCGACATTGTGGATTATCCTGGTGAATGGCTGCTTGATCTGGGTTTGATGGATAAATCCTATGAGGAGTGGAGCACAGATGTGCTTCACCGTATGGCAAACCGTCCCTTTGGCGCAGACTATGTAAATGCGCTGACCGACCTAGACCCCAGCGATCCATTCACGGACGCCGCGGCAAAATCGCTGGCGGCCCATTTCACCGACTATTTGGAAACTGCACGTGTGGCAGGGTATTCGGATTTATCACCTGGTCGCTTCTTACTACCGGGTGATATGGCGGGATCACCCGCCTTGACGTTTGCACCTGTTCCCAAACCAACGGGCGGTATCCGCAAAACCTTCTGGGCCGAAATGAAACGCAGGTATGACGCCTATAAAACACATGTGGTCCGCCCATTTTTCCGAGATCATTTTTCAAAGATTGATCGTCAAATTGTGCTTGTTGATCTGCTAAGCGCGCTGGACAAAGGTCCTGATGCACTGTCCGATTTACAACGCACAATGA
>CAXACF010000178.1:0-4836 GCA_963967125.1 uncultured Rhodobacterales bacterium
CACCCCGCACCGGCCCTGGACCGGGCAGGGGGCAACGCAGGGGGTCGCCCCGGCCCGGATCCCCGCGCATCCGGCCGCCAGCCACTGCCCGATCTTCGCGCTGCGGACATAGTCGACCGGGAGCGACACCGTGACAAAGGACGTCGTCCATCCCGTCGCCTGCGCGCAACTATAGCCCATCGCGTTGTCGGCGAGCGAGGCGATCAGCCCGCCATGGATCAGCCCGCGGGCATTGGTATGCGGTTTCGCAAGCCGCAGGCCCATGATCACGGCCTTGTCCGTCTTCTTCGAATAGAGCGGCTCCCAGGGATCGGTAAAGGGGGCTTTTCGGAAATGCGGCTCGAAGCCTGCGGGGATGTCCATTGTTGTCATTGACGCTCGCGACTGTTGACGTGCTCCCGCCAGTATCGGCGATGCGCGTGACGATTTCACCGCCTACAAAGTTTTAAACTGCCTCTGTTCGGATGTTTGAAACGCCATGACGCGGTCGCCTAAAACGGCAGCCCCACATAATTCTCCGACAGCGACGTCATCGCCGCCTCCGAATGCACGACGTAATCGAGCTCGGCGAGCTGGATGCGCGCGCCGATGGTGCCGGTGTCGGGGAACTTGTGCAGCATCGACGTCATCCACCAGGAGAAGCGCACGGCTTTCCAGACGCGCTTCAATGCGGTCGCGGAATAGTTGTCGATTCCTGCGGAGGATTTCTCGTCGTAATAGTCGCGGAAGGCGGTTGCGAGGTAGTGCGCGTCGCTGGCGGCGAGGTTCAGTCCCTTGGCGCCGGTCGGCGGCACGATGTGGGCGGCATCGCCGGCCAGGAACATGCGGCCGAACCGCATCGGCTCGGCAACAAAGCTGCGTAAGGGCGCGATGCTCTTCTCGATCGAGGGGCCGGTGACGAGGCTGTCGGCGGCCTTCTGGTCCAGCCGCCGCTTCAATTCGTCCCAGAAGCGATCGTCGGGCCAGTCCTCGACGCGATCGTCGGCCGCTTGGATATCCATGCCGTAATCAACAAGGTTGGAGAGAACGCGGATATGCCCACAGGGTTGGTATTGTCCCCCCATCACGCCCAGTGGCATGGCGTTTCCGTTTCCTTTCCGCAGCATACCTGGAATAATCGTATGCATGGGGCGTTTTCCAGGTTTCAACTCGTTTGGATGTCCTTTTGTCAGGTTAAAGCCTGCACCACGGTTTTGGAACAAAACTCCGTATTTGCGGCTTGCAATTCCTGATCCGAAACCATGGAAAATTGAATAGATAAGCGATACTGACATGCGGTCACGATCAACGACAGAAATATAAACCGTGTCTTTGTGAACTGCTTCGGTGATTTCGCTGACACGTTTGTTCACCTTTGTTTTTGAAATCAGCGCGCTAAGTTCATTCGCCAATTCGGTTGATAACATACGTTCTGTTCCATCGGTCACCGTTGGATCAGCGATCAGGCGATTGCGCGCGTCATAGGCAAGTTTGGAAATTTCGGCCTCGATATGCGCACGCTCAACCCCAAAGGGATCAAGTGAAGCGATATCAAAATTCTTTAGCATGTTCGCCATCAAAATCGCAGTCGCACCCTGGCCATTTGGTGGATGCTCGATCAATTCATATTTGCCATAAGATCCAGAAATCGGATTGGTATACTCCGCGCGCGCATTCGCAAAATCATCCTCGGTGTGATCCCCACCAAGGGAGCGTAGTGTTTCAACCATATCAGCGCAGACGTCACCACTATAAAAGCCGTCGCGTCCTTGGGATGCGATTTTTTCAATGACCTCAGCTTGTCCGGGATAGGAAAAGCGGCTGCCTGTTGCGGGTGCTGATCCATTATTTGTGAAAAACGGAATTGCTGTCTCGTGGAAGGTATCTAACAGATTGGACCAATCATACCCAACCCTTGGCGCAACTGCGACGCCGTTGCGCGCATACTGAATTGCGGGTTGCAAAATGCGATCCAATCCCAATTTTCCCCAATCTTCGCTTAGGGTGCAAAATGCATCAATGGCAGTGGGTATTGTCACGGCACTTGGGTCCCGCAGTGGGACATGATTATGTCCTGCTTCACGCAACTTATCCGCAGTTAAATTTGCAGGTGCACGACCAGACCCATTCATTGCAAGAACGTCATCACGTCCCGCTGGCGAAAACAAGACGAAGCAATCCCCGCCTATGCCCGTCATTTGTGGTTCGCAAATGCCCAATAATACGGCACCAGCTATTGCCGCATCCATTGCGTTGCCGCCGTCTTTTAAAACATCGACCGCGGCTTGGGCCGCAATGGGATGGGATGTGGCGCACATGCCATTTTCGGCAAAAACGGTTGATCGGCCTTTGGAATAGAAATCGCGCATATTAGGTCTCCTGTTGGAATAAGATTAATATGCAAAGCGATATTGGCAACCACAATTGCTCTCGATGCCGGACACGTGGGGGCGAAAGTCCGACACCGAGAAAAGCCAATTGTGCGGCTTGTAAGAATAGTATTCACCCAGCGATGCGACGAATTTGAGTGCGAAATAAGGATTCTTTGGGGCAGTGTTATTTTTTTGAAAAATAGAGGCGCAGGGTATTGAACGACCCGCGCCGTTTTGCGTGCACCTTGCTGCAAAGAATATCCACCAAGGCCCAGCCAAAGCCACCTTCAGGCAGATCGGAAATTTCCGTTTCCAAATCTGGCATTTGGGCGTTTGTGATCGTTCCTGTTGGAATGCATTGGCCCGCATCAATAACATTTATGCAAAGCCTGTCCGATGTGTGCCATTTCAGAGAAATTGGATGATTTAGGCTCTCTATGCCGCCGTGTTCAGCAATGTTGTTTAACACTTCGGCTAGAACAAGTTCGACTTCACCCAAATCATGCTGTGTATTTGATGTTTCCAAGCTGCGCATAAATTTGCCCAATCCGATGCGAACCGAGTCAAAATCTTCTAACGTTCGCAATTGAAACCTAATCAAATTATTGCTCAATTCGCTATCCTGTCGTTTGTTGATCCGAAACGGCTTGATCCAGTGTCGCGTAGATTGCAAAAATTGAATCCATTCGCGTTAGCCGAAAAACCTTTTCAACGGTTGGGGTAAGCGCGCATAGATCCATTTTGCGTCCCTTACCCAAGTGCTTCATGACACTGACAACTGCGCCGAGGCCGCTTGAGTCGATAAACTCAACCTGTTCTAAATTTAACAATATTTTTGAGTTGCTTTCGTCGATCGAATTCATCGAGTCTTTGAATTCTAACGCAGCGCTCGCGTCTATGCGTGCGGCATTCACTGTAACAACTAGGTATTCTCCTTGTTGAGCATGAATAAGGTCCATTATAGTATCCTTCTTAAATAACGACGTGGCGGTACACTGGACGCAAAAGATTACCATTCGGTATGTTTGCCACAAGAATTTGATGAGGCGGAAAAATGAACGAAGTTGTGATTGCTGGTGCTGCGCGTACCCCCATGGGTGGGTTCCAAGGTGATTTTGATGATGTGAATGCCTCGGTCCTTGGGGGTGTCGCATTAAAAGCGGCGCTTGATGATGCGCAGATCGCCTCTGTGGATGAGCTGTATTTTGGAAATGTATTGCCCGCAGGTCAGGGACAAGCACCCGCACGACAGGCAGGTTTCGCCGCAGGTTTGGGGGAGGATGTTCCAGCCACGACACTGAACAAGATGTGTGGTTCTGGGATGAAAGCGACCATGATCGGGTATGACCAACTTGCCCTTGGCCATTCAAACGTTGTGGCCGTTGGGGGCATGGAAAGCATGTCGAATGCGCCATACCTACTACCCAAAATGCGCGGTGGTGCACGCATTGGGCACGGTCAGGTCATGGACCATATGTTTTTGGATGGATTAGAAGACGCCTATGACAAGGGCCGTTTGATGGGCACCTTCGCAGAAGACTGCGCAGAAAAATATCAATTCACCAGAGAGGCGCAGGATGAATATGCGCTGGGATCGCTAAGTAATGCGCTTGATGCTCAAAAATCAGGAGCATTTGCAGGTGAAATTGCGTCGGTCACATTGAAAACCCGCAAGGGTGAGGTTGTCATTCGCGAAGATGAACAACCCAAAAACGCGCGTCCCGAAAAAATTCCGCACCTAAAACCCGCGTTTCGTGAGGGTGGGACAGTGACACCTGCCAATTCATCGTCAATTTCTGATGGCGCCGCCGCGTTAATTCTAACTACACGCTCACATGCCGAGGCCAATGGCTTGCCCATTCGTGCGGTTATTAAGGGTCATGCCAGCCATGCCCATGCGCCAGGTTGGTTTGCCACCGCCCCAATTCCAGCAGCGGAAAAGTTGTTGAAAAATATCAACTGGGAAAAGGACGATGTTGATCTGTGGGAAGTGAACGAGGCATTTGCCGTGGTCCCCATGGCCTTCATGCGGGACATGCAGATTTCGCGGGATAAGATGAATGTGAATGGGGGGGCCTGTGCCTTGGGTCATCCGATTGGTGCATCTGGTGCTCGTATCTTGGTGACCCTGCTCAATGCGATGGAAACTCGCGATGTTCAGCGTGGTGTGGCCGCAATTTGTATTGGCGGAGGCGAAGGCACAGCAATCGCAATTGAGCGCCCATGAGTGTCGATTATAATCTTTTGACCAAAACAATAGCCGCCCTGATTGACGGTGAAACCGACCCAATTGCGAAAATGGCAACGATCGCATGTGAAGTGCATCATGCAGATGACCGGTTCGATTGGACGGGGTTTTATCGTGTGGTCACACCTGAACTTTTGAAAATTGGGCCATATCAGGGGGGGCATGGGTGTTTGGTAATTCCTTTTAGCAAAGGGGTTTGTGGCGCCGCTGCCAGAGAGAACCGTGTGCAGTTGGTCG
>CAXACF010000179.1:0-4819 GCA_963967125.1 uncultured Rhodobacterales bacterium
AGTCTTGGACGGTCAAGTATATGTTGCGGTTTTTGATTTCCTTTAATGACATTTTTCTTACCTTCGATCTCTATTGACACCAATGTAAGAATAAATGGACGCCATATGCATCCCCCCAAAGGGTAAGTGGTATTAGTTTTTTGCATTGGCTTTATAATTATATGACCAATGTCTTGTTTGGGGATTTTATAAACGCTGATGCATGTTTATTTTCCGCTAAGCGCTTGTAATATATAGGGTCTAGCGGATTGTACGCCTTCGGCGTGGGCCTGTTTGATAGCGCCGCGGATGTCATTTAAATTGGTTCGTAACAACATGTGTTTTACAGGACCAATAGAAGCCGGGCGCATGCTTAAATTTTTAATACCAATTGCAGCAAAAGCCGCGGCCTCGACTGGGCGCCCGGCATCTTCGCCACAAAATGACAATCTGGTCGCTGTTTCCGCGCATCGTTCGGATATTTGTTGCAGGAAGCTGAGGAAGCTAAGATTCAAGGTATCATAGCGTTTGCGCACCAATTCGTTTTCACGATCGGCCGCGAAAAAGAACTGTTTTAGATCGTTCCCACCGATCGATAAAAAATCGACCGTTTCGTAAAACCGCTTTGGCGCAAACGCCAATGACGGTGTTTCCAGCATCGCCCCAATTTCCATGCTTTCGGGGATGGGGTGGCCCAACCTGACTTCACGTTCAATGGCCTTGTCCATTTCCGCGCGCGCTTGGTCAAATTCGTTCATTTGCGCAACAAAGGGGAACATCACCGATAATGGTCGACCCTCAGCGGCGCGTAGTAACGCCTGTAGTTGCATTCGCAGGACACTGGGTCGGTCTAATCCAACGCGGATCGCACGCCAACCAAGGGCGGGATTGGGCTCTTCCACGTGGGGAAGGTAGGACAGAACCTTATCCGAACCAATGTCCAACGTGCGAAACACCACGCGTTTTCCATCGGCTGCATCCATCACACGTTTATAAAGAGAGCTCAGCTCGCTCCGTTGTGGCATTTTTGAACGCACAAGGAACTGTAGTTCTGTTCTAAATAAACCCACGCCTTCGGCACCTGAATGATTTAGGCTGGGCAGGTCCGCCATTAAGCCTGCGTTCATAACAAGCGATAGATGTGTGCCATCCTTTGTGACTGTCGCATCATTACGGATCGCGCTGTAGCGTTCTTGGGCTTCGGCCTCCATCGCGATTTTATCACGAAAGGCATTGGCCACCATTTCGTCAGGGCGCAGGTGAACGATCCCCTGATCGCCATCCACCAAAATACGATCCCCGTTCAACGCCTCGGTCGTGATGTTTTTGGCGCGGATAACCAAGGGTATCGCCAAGGCCCGAGCCACGATGGTGGCGTGGCTGCCCACGGATCCCTCTTCCAGAACGATGCCCTTTAGGCTGCGCCCATAATCCAACAATTCAGCGGGCCCGATATTGGATGCAATCAGGATTGGATCAGCGGGCATATCGGCACCCGTTTCTTTGCCTTGTCCCGTCAAAATACGCAGCAAACGATTTGAAAGGTCGTCCAAATCATGCAAACGGTCCCGCATATAGGCATCAGTCGCCTGTTCCAAACGGGCGCGCGCGGTTGATTGTTCCTTTTCCACGGCAGCTTCGGCCGATAGGCCGCTGTCGATATCCGTTTCCATGCGCCGCATCCAGCCGCGCGAATTGGCGAACATTTTGTAGGCCTCTAACACCTCTAACTGTTCTTTGTCGCCCGATTGAACGGTGTCAAACATGGTATCAATATGCGCTTGCAATGCTTCAACACAGTCGCGTAGGCGTTGTTTTTCGGCCTCTGGATCCTCGGTGACGAGGTTTGTGACGACGACCCGGGGTTCGTGCAGCCATACGTTGCCTTGGGCCGCGCCCTCTTGGGCGGTGGCGCCACGGATCATAACCGCCTGCTGGTGCAGCGCCTTAAGCCCCGTTTCCTCGCCCACAAAGGCACCCAATTCTGTCATTTCCGCAATGACCATGGCGACAACTTCTAGGGCATAGATTTCATCGGATGTAAATTCACGCGCCAGTTTCGATTGCACAACCAAAACCCCAAGCTTTTCACCCAAGCGTTGGATCGGAATGCCAAGGAAGGATGAATAAATCTCTTCCCCTGTTTCGGGCATATACCGAAATCCTTTGGCAGAGGGGGCATCAGCGGTGTTGACGATTTTATTTGATTTGGCGACGCGGCCCACCAAACCTTCGCCCAGCTTCATCCGGGTTTGGTGAACCGCATCACGGTTCAAACCTTCGGTGGCACACAGTTCCAGAGTGTCGGTATCACGGAACAGGTAGATCGAGCACACCTCGGTCCCCATGGAATCCGCAATCAGGTGGGTAATTGTGTCAAGCCGCTCTTGTCCCTTGGCCTCAGAGGCCATGGTGTCGCGCAGCCGTCCCAAGAGGGCGCGGCTGTTGCTGCCTGAGCGTTGTGACATTCTGTCGGTGCCTTATGCCTTTTCTAGTTCAAAGGCATCATGCAGGGATTGAACGGCAAGTTCCATGTATTTTCGATCAACCAGCACAGAAATTTTGATTTCTGAGGTTGCGATGACCTTAATGTTAATACCTTCGTCGGATAAGGTTTGGAACATTTTGGCCGCAACACCCGATTGTGAACGCATGCCAATCCCAACTGCCGAAATTTTCGCCACATTGGTATCCGCGATCAAATCGGCGAAATTCAATTCGCCTGTGTCTTTGGCATCATTCAATGCCTTTTCGGCGCGCATCACCTGATCCGTCGGGCAGGAAAAGGTCATATCGGTACGACCCTCTTCTGCGATGTTTTGGATGATCATGTCCACGTTTACGCCCGCATCTGAAAGCGGTCCAAAGATTGCCGCGGCAATACCTGGGCGGTCCGCAACAGATTGCAGCGTCATTTTCGCCTCATCGCGGGAATAGGCGATGCCAGAGACCACATTGGATTCCATGATTTCCTCCTCATCGCAGACAAGTGTGCCTGCTGTATCTGAGGGTTCTTCAAAACTGGAAAGAACCCGCAATTTCACTTTGTAACGCATGGCCAATTCGACCGAACGTGTTTGCAATACCTTGGCCCCGAGTGAGGCCAGTTCCAACATTTCTTCAAAGCTGATTTTGTCCAGCTTGCGTGCCTTTTCGGCGATGCGTGGATCGGTTGTGTAAACACCGTCTACGTCCGTATAGATGTCACAACGTTCCGCATCAAAGGCCGCGGCAAAGGCGACGGCAGTTGTATCAGACCCACCGCGTCCCAATGTTGTGATGCGTCCTTCGGGCGAAATCCCTTGGAAGCCCGCCACAACTGCAACCTTCATCCCTTCGCCAAATTTGGCCATGATGTTATCGCTTGGGATTTCTTCAATCCGTGCGGATGAATGCGCTGACGTGGTTTTCACAGGCACTTGCCATCCCTGCCAACTGCGGGCGGGTACATCCATTTCCTGCAGCGTCAACGCCATTAAACCTGCCGTGACATTTTCACCAGAGGAAACCACAGCATCATATTCACGGGCATCATACAGGGGGGATGTTTCATTGACCCAGCCCACCAATTCATTTGTTTTGCCCGACATCGCCGAAACGATGACGATCACGTCATATCCTTTAGAAACCTCAAGAGCGACGCGTTTTGCTGCGCGTTTGATGCGATCTAGGGTGGCAACGGATGTACCACCGAATTTCATAACAAGTACGGGCATAACTTTCCCTTTGATCAAAGTTGACGGGGGTTTATGCGCAACGTCACGGCAATACAAGGGCATCTGACGTGAATTTGCCCCGTTGCGCCCAATTCACGCAGCATCAAATCAGTTGGATTTGCGGGTCGGCATAAAGGGCAGAGGGGTGACGGGTATCCCATCTTCTATCAGGGATTTGGCCTCTTCTGGTTTTGCCTCGCCATAAATGGCGCGTTCGGGGGCGTCCCCTAAATGCATCGAACGTGCCTCTGTGGCAAAATTCGTCCCAACGTATTCTGAATTTTGTTCCACCTTTGCACGCATCTCGGCCATCGCCTGTTCAGCTGCGGATTTTTCGGTGGGTAATGTTGGGGCGGCAGGCGCCTCTTTCCCCTTGGTGGTGCGCACACGCGGTGCCATGATCGCTTTGCTGACCTTGGTTGAGCCGCAAACCGCACAAGACACCATGCCATTGTCGGCCAATTTATCATAGGCATCCGCCGAGGCGAACCAGCTATCAAAACTATGATCGTTCTCGCATTTTAGGGAATACTGGATCATTCAACGCTCATCACAAAGTGGTCCCTGAGATTTATAGAATTTTTTGATGAAATCAAGAGAGCGAAGGTGCAAACAGTGATGTCGGAATGAAAAAGGGCGACCCGTTGGCCGCCCTTTATTTTGATCAACTCTACCGCCTTAGAAGTTCAGCGATAGATCCTTATGGTGTGATGTACAGGACGCAAGGAACAGCGCCTGTTCACGTGTCAGATCCTCTTGCGAACGGGCACCAATGTTTCCCTTGATCGCATTCAGATAGGCTTCGACACCTGGGCGCACCTGTGTTTCAGCAGCGGCACGCCACACCAGTTGATCCGCATAGGCCGCAAGCGCTTTTTCATATTCTTTCAAAGCAGTCTCACGATCTTTTTTGCGTTTGCTCATGGCTTTTTTCGCTTTGCCAAGCGCCTTTTTGACATCATCCGCGCCTTCAAGTTCGCGGAAGCGACGCTCAAGCGCTTTGGCGGCATCCTCGGCAACTTCGAAATCAGCCGTTTCCAAAACAGGACGCAATGCGTTCAAATCACCTTCCAATGCGATGAACGCAGGGGTTGCATCCAATGCGGCCAACACGATGGCGGCAT
>CAXACF010000180.1:0-4764 GCA_963967125.1 uncultured Rhodobacterales bacterium
TCAGGCGGCGTGACCCAGCCCTCCCAAGTGATTGCATTGGGCATTTGCATAGCTGATGCAGGCGAAATCGCGAGATCTGCCACGCGTGAAAGAGATCCAAACAAAACACCCATGGTGGCAAACAACAATGCGATATAGCGCAAGCCAAACGGATCCATGCGAGATAGGCGAAAATCCACAGGTTGCGTTTTTGCTTGCTGGGCCTCTTGTTGCATTTGATCCATGTGCGCGGCCCAAAGTGCGTCTGCGCCTTGGTGGTTCGTTCCAACAAATCCAGTTTCGCGCAAAACAGAGATCGGATGATTGCGCAGAGCCTGATCCACGGTGCGTTCGGCATCAAACAAAGTCGGCAAAGCCAGGGTACGCAGCCCACGATAAATGGCCCAGATTAGGGACAATCCAATAGTTAATGAAATAATCCAAACCGCCTCAATCGACAGGGGTTCCGCAAGGCCCAGAAAATATAAACCAGAGGTCGCCAACACGATTGAATAAAGCGGCCAGAAGGCACGCATCAGGGCCTGCGCAACCAACGCTGCAAAGGTGAACCAAATGGCCCGACGCGCACGCGGCACGCTACGTAGATGTTGAAACCCTGACAGAGATACCTCCGACCCTAGATATTGGCACTATAGCCATTCTGGGATGGTATCGCGATTAATGATTTCGTCAAATGATGGACGTGAGCGGATCACCGCGAATTCCGAACCATTGACCATGACCTCTGGGATCAGGGGACGTGTATTGTATTCACTGGACATCACCGCGCCATAGGCCCCGGCCGAGCGGAAGGCGACCAAATCACCTGCATTCATCTGTGCCATTTCCCGGCCCTTGGCAAATGTATCCCCAGATTCGCAAACGGGACCAACAACATCATATGTGGCACGTTCCGCCCCTGCCTGTGGTTCGATGACAGGGTCAATATCGTGATGCGCATCATACATTGCGGGACGGATCAAATCATTCATCGCGGCATCAAGGATCAGGAATTTGCGATCCTCACCCTCTTTCACATAAATCACCTGCGACACAAGAATACCTGCATTCCCAGCGATCAATCGGCCCGGTTCAATTTCAATTTCGCAGTTCAGATGTCCCAACACGCGCTTTACCATGGCACCATAATCTGTGGGCAATGGTGGTGCTTCGTTTGAACGCGTATAGGGGATCCCCAATCCGCCACCCAAATCTAAACGGCGGATGTTGTGTCCATCTGCGCGCAATGTTTCGGTCAGTTCAGCCACCTTTTGATAGGCCAATTCAAACGGTTCAAGCTGCGTCAACTGACTACCGATGTGGACATCAATCCCAATCACATCAATCCCAGCCAGCGCCGCAGCTTGCGCATAAACTTCACGCGCCCGAGAGATGGGGATGCCGAATTTATTTTCTGATTTCCCTGTCGCGATTTTTGCGTGCGTTTTAGCATCAACATCGGGGTTCACACGGATCGTGATCGGCGCCTTAACCCCCAATTCGGTTGCAACAGCGGACAGCACGGCCATTTCTGGTTCGCTTTCCACGTTGAACTGACGAATGCCACCTGTCAGCGCCAGTCGCATTTCATCGCGCGTTTTGCCAACCCCTGAAAAAACAATGCGTTCCCCAGGCACACCAGCGGCCCGCGCACGGGCGTATTCGCCCCCTGAAACAACATCCATGCCCGCACCCAATTTCGCAAGCGTTTGCAAAATCGCCTGATTTGACGCGGCCTTCATCGCGTAGCAGACCAAATGGTCCATGCCCGCCAATGCATCATCAAACAACTGAAAATGACGGGTCAATGTTGCCGTTGAATACACATAAAACGGCGCCCCCACCGACGCGACGATATCGGGGATCGCAACATCCTCAGCATGCAGCACGCCGTTTTTATATAAAAAGTGATCCATGGACTTTTACCCTAGTTTATCGCGCTGTGCTTATAGAACCGCGCGAATACGTTCAATCGCACGCAGAATGTTTTCTTTGCTATTTGCATAAGAAAACCGAACATAGCCTTCGCCATGTGCGCCAAAGCTGGTTCCCGCAATCGTGGCAACCCCAGCTTTGTCCAAAAACAGATCCTGCGCCTTTGCCGCTGTCAGACCCGTCTGCGTAATATTAGGGAAGGCATAAAAGGCCCCTGCCGCATCCGTGCATGTCACCCCCGGCAAATCATTAAGTGCCGCAACGATTGCCTTACGGCGGTCGTCAAACTGGGCGACCATTTCAATCACGGCATCTTGTGGCCCTGTCAGTGCAGCAAGCCCTGCAAATTGCGCAGAAGCATTTACGCAAGAGTGATCATTGATGCAAAGACGTGTGACAGGTTCGACCATAGCATCAGGCCAAACCGCAAAGCCCATGCGCCATCCTGTCATCGCATAGGTTTTTGACCAACCATCCAATACAATCAAACGATCCCGAATTTCAGGATAATTCAACAGGCTGACGTGTTCGCGCCCGTCATACAACATCTGTGAATAAATCTCGTCCGACAAAATCGCGACCTGTGGGTGTTTCGCCAACCCTGCAACCAATTTATCAATCTCTGCCTTTGGCGTAACACCACCTGTTGGGTTAGCAGGCGAATTAATGATGATTAGGCGTGTGCGCTCTGTTATTTGCGACAGAACCGTATCGGCATCAAAGGCAAATCCATTTTCCTCTTTCAATGCAATAGGAACGGGGGTTGCGCCCGAATATTTGATGACCGATTCATAAATTGGAAAACCTGGGTTGGGGTACATGATTTCTGCCCCCTCTTCACCAAACATGAGAACGGCAAAGAACATCGTTGGTTTGCCGCCTGGCACAACGATGACATTATCTGGGTTCACTTGCGCGCCGTGACGTTTTTCCAAATCTGCGGCAACCGCTTCGCGCAGGACGGGCAAACCATTTGCGGGGGTATATCCGTGATGACCATCCTGCAATGCCTTGATCCCCGCTTGCACGATATGTTCAGGCGTTCTGAAGTCAGGCTGTCCAATGCCAAGGTTAATGATGTCTTGTCCACTGGCTGCCAACTGTTGGGCACGCGCCAATACCGTAAAGGCAGACTCGGTTCCCAAACGTGAAATTCCCTTGGCAAATTGTAGCGTGCTCATTTTGTGATCCTGTTATTTTGAAACCAAATTTTTGGCGTGACTGGATTGTTCGCTTGTTTCCGCATCCGAAAGATATGGCGCGCCGTCCGCACCGCAAGAAAAAACCAATAGCGCAAGCGAAAGAGACATCAAAAACCGCTTCATAACTGATCACGCCAACGTTGGATTTGCACCAATACCTGTGAGGGTGCAGTGCCACCATAGGACATACGTGACGCAACCGATGCGTCGACCGAAAGGACGTTATAAACATCCTCATGAATATCAGCATGCACAGTTTGCATTTGTTCTAGGCTAAGTTCGGCCAATTCACATCCCGCCTGTTCGGCCATGGCAACCAATGATCCTGTCACATGATGAGCATCACGGAACGGCATGTTTAGTGCGCGCACCAGCCAATCGGCCAAATCCGTGGCCGTGGAAAACCCAGACCCAGCAGCAGCAGCCAATGCGTCCCGATTTGCGGTCATGTCTTTGACCATTCCTTCCATCGCGGCAAGCGCCAGCATAAGGTTATCAGCCGCGTCAAACACCTGTTCCTTATCCTCTTGCATATCCTTGGAATAGGTCAGCGAAAGCCCCTTCATCACCATCATCAATGCAACATTGGCCCCAAAAATGCGCCCAATCTTTGCACGGATCAATTCGGCCGCATCTGGATTTTTCTTTTGCGGCATGATTGAAGAGCCCGTCGAAAAGCGATCTGACAATGTGACAAATCGGAACTGTGCCGAGGACCAGATAACCAATTCTTCGGCAAAGCGGCTGAGATGCATCGCGCAGATCGAGGCAACAGACAGGAATTCCAAAGCAAAATCACGATCGCTGACCGCGTCCAATGAATTTGATGTTGGCCGTGCAAATCCCAATTCCGCAGCCGTCATCTGACGGTCAATGTTAAAGGATGTTCCTGCAAGGGCCGCGGATCCCAATGGACATTCATTCATTCGCGCGCGCGCATCGCGCAAACGGCTTAGATCGCGACCCAACATTTCAACATAGGCCATCATATGATGCCCCCATGTGACGGGTTGCGCAGTTTGCAAATGGGTAAATCCGGGCATCACCCAATCATACCCCGACTGTGCCTGATCCAAAAAGGCACGGATCAGCGCCGTAATCGCATCATCCAGTGCATCATATTGATCACGCACCCACAGACGAAAATCCGTTGCCACCTGATCATTGCGTGACCGCGCCGTATGCAAACGTCCTGCGGGTTCCCCGATTAAGACTTTCAGACGCGCTTCGACGTTCATGTGAATGTCTTCAAGTGCAGCGGAAAATTCAAATTTTCCTGTTTCAATCTCTGACAATACCGTGAGAAGCCCTTCCCGAATGGCCTCGGCTTCGCTATCTGTCAAAATACCCTGCGCGGCAAGCATTGCGGCGTGGGCTCTTGAACCTTGGATGTCTTGGGACGCCATGCGCTGGTCAAAACCGATTGATGCATTAATTGCTTCCATGATTGCATCTGGACCAGAAGCAAAGCGGCCACCCCACATTTGGTTTGAGGATGTATCAGACATGTTGACGCCTTTCGGAGGATTTATGAAATTTCTTAGGTCACTGCTTCTTTATACGGCCTTGGGTCTGGGTGCAAACACCGCTTTTGCCATCGACACATCACAATTTGATGCCCTGAAAACGGGTGACATGCGAAAACTGG
>CAXACF010000181.1:0-4745 GCA_963967125.1 uncultured Rhodobacterales bacterium
CAACCATGGCCAAAATCGCCATGGCCCGCAGCAGATCAAGCCAAATGAGTCGCGAATGTTTCTGCGTCATAAACTGTCATTACCGCGTGATCGGTGAAAAGGCGAGCCTTGCCTTACCCCAACACAAAAACCAGTGTGAAAAGTGCCAAAAACACCAATACAGCCGTGGCAACCATCCCGCCCATACGGGCCTCGGATTTGTGGGGTTTGCGATCTGGGTCGGGGCGGTTTTGTGCCATGTGGGTCCTCTGAGTTGGCTCTCACACAAACATAGTGCTAAGGTAACGAGATGCCCAGCACTACCATTAAAAAGAAGGGGAAAATGGTGGGTGATAAGAGACTCGAACTCCTGACATCTTCGGTGTAAACGAAGCGCTCTACCAACTGAGCTAATCACCCGATAAGGGGCGTAATAGCCAAAGCGGTGCGCCTGTGCAAGAGGGTTCGCGCGAAAAAATTACCTTTTTCTTCGACGCTTTGGCAAACTGCAGCTAAGCTGTCAAAAGAGGAGGGTGAAATGCCATTTGATCCAGACAAACACCAGATGTTGCCAACCCGTCATTTTGATGATTTCCAGATGGGAGAGCGGTTTTTTGCCCCCTCACGCACGATGAGCGAGGGCGTTTTTGCGGCGTTTCAGGCGGCAAGTGGGGACAACCATCCGATCCATTATGATCGCACCTATTTAAAATCATTGGGCCATCCTGATTTAATGGCACATGGCTATATGAGCCTTATTCAGGCGGCGATTGGGGCATCGCCCTTGGCCCATGAAATGGGGCGGGCCTTGATCGGGTTTGTGGATCAATCCAGTCGGTTTTTGCACCCCGTCTACAATGGTGACACACTGTATCCTGCGTTTGAAATCAATGAACTGACGCGCCAAACCACAACGGGGGTTTTGGGCGTGGCGATCGAAATCCATAATCAGGATGGCATCCTGTGTGTTTCAGGCAATCAGCGATATTTGATGCGCCTTTAAGCGGGTGGGATCATCCCCATTTTTTTGCGCGCATCCTGCAGGAACAGGTCATAGGTTGTTTTAATCGCATCCTCATCCACGTCCCCCGACAGATCATCGGCCAATTGGGCAAGGGTCAGCGCCTTGGCACCTTTTTGCATCTCAAGTGATTGAAGCGCAGCAGTGCGATGTTCTTTTTCCTCGGGCGATATCTGCATTAAGGACACGCCCCAAACCGCGATTTGGCGTAATGCCATCATTTCCGCGCGAAATTCCTTTTCCTGATCATGGGCAAATTTTGCCTCAAATGCGTTTTCTCTGTCGTCAAATGTACTCATCACAAAAACCCCTTATCCTAATAGATATATGGGGACAAAATGCGCGATTTGAATGAGGTGTGGGATAAAAAAAGGCCCCCGTAATTCGGGGGCCTTTTTCTTAATGTGTGATTTGGGCGCTGCTTTGGGCCTGTTTGGCCCGTTCCGCGGCGGCGGCATCCTCTGCCGCTTGATCCCATTCAATGGGTTCGGGTTGATCGACCAAGGCCTGTGCCAAGACTTCTGACACATGGGTGACGGGGATGATTTTTAGCCCGTCTTTTACGGAGTCTGGCAGATCGGCGATGTCCTTTTCATTTTCCTCTGGAATGAACACCGTTGTGATCCCACCGCGTAGGGCCGCCAATAGCTTTTCTTTCAGTCCACCGATGGCCAGCGCGTTACCGCGCAGGGTGACTTCGCCCGTCATGGCGATATCTTTGCGCACTGGAATGCCAGTCAGCACCGACACAATGGACGTCACCATCGCCAGACCCGCACTGGGGCCATCTTTGGGCGTTGCGCCCTCGGGGACGTGAACGTGAATGTCCAACGTGTCAAACTGGGGTGGCTTTACACCGATCTGAGGTGAGATTGAACGCACATAAGAGCTTGCTGCGTCGATGGATTCTTTCATCACATCACCCAGTTTACCCGTGGTTTTCATGCGCCCCTTCCCAGGGAGCTTGAGCGCCTCGATATGCAACAGATCACCGCCCACGGATGTATAGGCGAGCCCAGTGACAACGCCCACCTGATCCTCTTTTTCCGCCAGACCATAGCGGAATTTGCGCACGCCTAGGAAATCATCCAGATTTTCGGCCGTAACGGTAACGGTTTCCTCTTCGCCTTTGACGATTTTTGTCACGGCTTTACGGGCAACTTTCGCCACCTCGCGTTCAAGGTTACGAACACCCGCTTCGCGTGTGTAGTGCTGGATCATCGAGGTCAGCGCGCTATCGGTCAGCTCAAATTCACCCTTTTTCAGGCCATGGTTTTTCACCGCCTTATCAATCAGGTGACGCCGCGCGATTTCGCGTTTTTCGTCCTCGGTATACCCTGCCAATGGAATGATTTCCATGCGGTCCAAAAGAGGACCGGGCATGTTATAGCTGTTCGAGGTGGTCAGGAACATCACGTTTGATAGATCATATTCCACCTCAAGGTAGTGATCGACAAAGGTGCTGTTTTGCTCTGGATCCAACACCTCTAGCATGGCAGAAGCGGGGTCCCCACGGAAATCTTGGCCCATCTTGTCGATTTCATCCAGAAGGATCAGCGGATTAGTGGTTTTCGCCTTTTTCATCGCTTGGATGATTTTTCCAGGCATTGATCCGATATAGGTGCGGCGATGTCCGCGAATTTCAGATTCGTCGCGTACCCCACCCAGTGAAATACGGATAAATTCACGCCCTGTCGCCTTGGCCACGGATTTGCCTAGGGATGTTTTACCCACGCCGGGTGGGCCCACCAAACACATGATCGGTCCGCGCAATTTGGATGAACGCTGTTGTACGGCCAGATATTCGACAATGCGTTCTTTGACTTTATCCAAGGAATAGTGATCTTCGTTCAAAATACGCTCGGCACGGCCCAAATCCTTTTTCACGCGGGATTTGGTGCCCCACGGAATGGACAACATCCAATCCAAATAATTGCGTACCACGGTCGCCTCGGCAGACATAGGTGACATGTTTTTCAGCTTTTTGACTTCAGCATTGGCTTTTTCCAACGCCTCTTTGCTTAGCTTCATGCCATTGATGCGTTCTTCTAATTCGGCAACTTCGTTTTGGCCTTCTTCGCCATCCCCAAGTTCCTTTTGAATCGCCTTCATCTGTTCGTTCAGATAATATTCGCGCTGCGTGCGCTCCATCTGGGATTTCACGCGCGTCTTAATCTTTTTTTCGACTTGAAGAACGCTCATTTCGCCCTGCATCAGACCATAGATTTTTTCCAAACGATCGCTGACAATCAGGGTTTCCAACAAATCTTGTTTGTCGGCCACTTCAATGCCCAAATGACCCGCTGCCAAATCCGCAAGCTTATCTGGTTCGGTCGAATTTGCGATTGCGGTTAGCGCTTCTTCTGGGACGTTCTTTTTGATTTTGGCATAACGCTCAAACTCTTCTGAAACCGTGCGCAACAATGCCTCGATTGTGGCATCATCGCCCATATCCTCTTCGACATATTCTGCGGTCGCTTCAAAGAAGTTTGGGTTATCAATGAATTCATTGATTTTGACGCGTGATTGTCCTTCGACCAGCACCTTAACCGTGCCATCGGGCAATTTCAGCAATTGCAAAACATTGGCCAAAACCCCCATGCGATAGATTTGATCCGATGTTGGATCATCCTCTGATGGGTCCTGTTGGCTTGATAGCAAAATTTGTTTGTCTTCCTGCATCACCTCTTCTAGGGCGCGGACAGATTTGTCGCGACCCACGAATAAGGGCACGATCATATGTGGGAAAACCACGATATCGCGCAGTGGCAACACAGGGTAAGAGGCATTTAATGGTGACTTCATGCTCGTTCCTTTTTTAGCAAAACAGCGACTGTCCCAAATATGGCAACGCGCGCCGTTTCCGTGTCCGATCAGATAGATGTGCTTTATTGCATCACATTTCAAGCAGACTCGGTTGAAATAACGATGCCTTTATGTGGGGCAGGGTGCAAGGTCATGCACCTGTATATTTTCAAAAAATTTGTGCAAAACTGGTTTTTTGTTTTTGCAGCTGTAAAGACCAGAATGAGATGGTGCTGTGTTTTCTGGCAAAATTTAAAATGTCGCAAAATTTTTCTGTAAATCGTGAAAAATTTCGAAATGTCCGCTTGACCATTATCGTATCACGCCATAATACCCTCCTCACGCGCGGTTGTAGCTCAGTTGGTTAGAGTACCGGCCTGTCACGCCGGGGGTCGCGGGTTCGAGCCCCGTCAACCGCGCCATTTTCTCACATTTTGAATGCAGATACGCATACCCAAAATTGTTTTGGATGTGGCGCACATCCTTCATTAGGTTTTTATCGATTACCCAAGGATTTTTATGCACACGCCCATTTCTGAACACCATCGCCTTTCTTCAATCGACACACTGCGCGGCTTTGCGCTGTTGGGGATATTGGTGATGAATATCCAATCCTTTGCGATGATCAGCGCGGCCTATACATTTCCCAATTTACATATGGATATCACTGGCATGAATTTGGTGATTTGGACCCTGTCCCATGTTTTTGCGGATCTGAAATTTATGGCCATATTTTCCATGCTGTTTGGCGCAGGGGTCATTTTGGCAACACAGCTACGGGATCAGGCGGGGCAGCGCACATGGACCTATCACTATGCACGTATGTTTTGGTTGCTAATTTTTGGGATGATCCACGCCTATTTTATCTGGTATGGGGACATATTGGTTACCTATGCGCTGTGCGGAGTTGTGGTTTATTGGTTTCGCAATCTCTCTGCCC
>CAXACF010000182.1:0-4745 GCA_963967125.1 uncultured Rhodobacterales bacterium
CGGCGCGCATGATGGTCTCGTTCTTGCCGGTCTTGCCCGGCGGCACAATGTTCGGGATGAAAGCGATGTAGCGGCGCGCCGCACAAAGCGCAACCGCCCCGCGCGACAACGGCCAGGCTTCATGCGCCGCTAGTACAGCCCTGGATCGTTTTTCATCATAAAACCCATCTGGCCCCAGTCCCCATAACCCATCATCGCGGATCCAAACATCAAACCCACATTCAGCCTGACGCGCACCAATGACCGTATCAGGTGTTAGGCCCAAACGTTCCATCCCCTCGGCATCGGCCTTCATATGGGTTTTCCCAAGAAGCCAGCAATCCATCCCATTTTTACGCAGATGATCGCCCAAAGTGTGTTCGCCAACCCGCAGCGGGAAATTGTTCCATTGCGCCCCGTGGCTGGATGTATAGCGGCCCGTATAAAAACACATGCGGCTGGCCCCGCAAATGGGGGATTGCACATAGGCATTTGTAAATCGAACACCCATTGATGCGACCCGATCGAAATTAGGGGTCTGCAATTTTGGATGACCTGCACAACTAAGGTAATCAAAGCGCAGCTGATCATACATGATGAATAGGATATTCATACGGTGTCCCTGTTTCTTGTTTTCCCACATAAGAAAAACAAAAATCGGGAATAGCAAGTCATAAGTTCACTGTGTGAACCGCCTATTTCACGCTGCCTTGCGTTCGCGCGACCAAACATAAATACCCGATGCAACAATCACCAATGCGCCAATAACCGTCCATTGATCAGGCAGATCACCAAACAATAGGAATCCCCAAAGCGTCGCAAAAATTAGGGCGATGTATCCGATGGGTGCCAAAAGGCTGGCTTCCCCCAAGGACAGCGCCTTGATCAATAACCATTGCGCCAATGTGGCCATAACACTTAGCACGACCATCAGGGTGATGGTAAACGTGCTTAATGGTTGCCAATGAAACGGAACAATTGTGCTAAACACCATCGCCCCGAAAAGCGCCGTATAAAACAGGGATGTCCAGGGATCTTCGCGCGCGCCCACAAAACGCGTGATGATGTTATAGCCCGAATAACAAATTGCCGCCCCAAGTGGGAACAAGGCATAAACGGAAAAGACATCGCTGCCCGGTCGGATCACAATCATCGCACCGATCAGCGCCCCAATGATCCCAATCACACGCCGAATGCCAATTCGTTCCCCCAAGAACAAAACAGCGCCCAAGGTGATTAACACAGGACTGATATCCATGATCGCGGTCGCCTCGGCCAGTCCGATGTTTGAAATCCCCCAGAAGAAACACATGGTTGCACACATCAAAAACACAGAACGCGCCAATTGAAGCAAAGGAAAAGACGTTTTCACAATTTTCCCAAAACGCGGCAAAACGATCAGAAACACCAAAACGGCCTGCCCCAAATATCGGATCCACAGTGTGGGCCAAACACCGATTTCCTGCGTCAAAACCTTGGCCACCGCATCCATCAGGGTGAACACAAACATGGCCCCAATCATTAATAGCACAGAAAGTTTTGTTTGTGTCACGGGGGGTGTCCAATTCGTTATGTCAGCGCGACCCTAGCAGAGCGGTTTACAAACACCAGACAATTTCAAATCACTTAGGTCGCATCGTCATAAGTTAAAACGGGTTTCGTGGTAAATTCATTGCGCCAAACCACGTAACACAAAACAGGATGATCCAATGTTTCCATGGCGTGTGGCTGGTTTGAAGCATGAAGCGTTACGCCCCCTTCCCCCATGTGTTGATCTGGCGCACCGTCTTTTTTGAAAACAGCCTCACCTGCCAGACACAGATACATTTCCTCGGCTGGGTGCTGATGCCACGGGTAATACAGCCCAGCGGGCATATAGACCATCCACGCATTCATCTGGTCACTCTTGAAAAACCCATTGTGCCCAATCAAACTGAAACACCCAAATTCGTCCATAAAGCGTTCACTGACATTGGTCCCTGCATAGGTATCGCGCCAATAGGCCAAGGGACCAAGCTGCTTTAATAAGGATCGGGTCGCGGCGTATTCGTTCCCAATCAGGCCAGTTTCTGCATCAAAATGATCCTTTGCGCCCATATGACGGGCCATGACAGGTTGCGCGACAACATCGTCTGGAAAGTCGCAGAATGCCCGCAGGTCATCATGACCCGTATGCAATTGACGCAAATGCTCTAATACATGATCGAAATCCATTGCCCACCTCAATGCATGCTCTCCCAACATGCTCGGTTCGAATGGATATAGATTCTGCATCAAATTCGACACCGTTGATGCCGTATTTGAACCAAAAAACTAGCGGATCGCAAAAAGTGTCATGATCACCTGATCCGCCAATCGCGCCCCTGTCCCAACAAATAACGTGCGATTGATCCATGTGAGTTCAGGATCACCCGTTTCTAAAATGGCGTGTGTCCGCATGTAATACCGTGCGGGATCAATATCCTCACCACGGGCCAGTGCGGCAATGACTTCGGGGGCACCGTGGCGATAGCCAAAGTTTTTAACCTCAATCGTATGGCCCCTATCGGTTTCGATGGCATAACGCGTGTCCAATTCTGCAACACCATCTGCGAACACGGTTTGCCAATCCGCCCCAAGGTTCAAAATACGCCCCGACACATGAGGACCCGAGGCGCGGCCCCCGATAATAGGTATGATCCGACGCTTTCCTGCACGGCCTGAACCCAGCTCACGAATGGGGGCCAAATCAACCTCAAGTCTGCAAAATAATTCCAATTCAGGTGCATTCATGGTTTCCAAGTTCCGATCTGACTAAAATTCCCGTGACAATCATCACCGCCTTGATACTGTCACATCTGCGACACCCCGAGCAAAGGAAATTTTCAATGGGCGTTCCTGTGTATCATGGCGATTTTTATTCGGATGATTTCATATTAAATCCCACCCAAGGATACGCGGATTTGCGCGCGCTGGGACCCGTGGTTTGGATGGAACAGCAAAACGCCTATGCTGTCACTTGTTATAATGAGGTGGTGCATGTGTTGCGCAATCCTGCGACGTTCATTTCAGGAAATGGCATTTCGATGAACGATGATGTGAATGCACTGTTGAAAGGATCAACGGTGAATTCCGATGGAGATGAACACGACAGCCGCAGGCGCGTCACCGCCCGCCCCCTGATGCCAAAGGGGATCGAACATTTGGAACAATATATCCACGAAACAGCCCAAGCCTTGGGTGATCGTCTGGTGGATCAAAAAACATTCGATGCCATTTCAGAATTTGCACAAATCCTACCCCTGTCCATTGTGATTGATTTAGTCGGACTGGACGAAAGCGGTCGCCAAAACATGTTGGCCTGGGGATCGGCGGTGTTTGATGTGATGGACGGGCATAATGAACGGTCGCAAGTGGCCTTTGAAACATTGGTTGGTTTGCGCAGATATTTGGATAAATACGGACGGGCCGAATACCTGAAAGAGGGTGGGTTGGCGCGCCGTATCTTTGAACTTGCCCCCGAACATGGATTTAGCGAGGCAGATGCCGCACAAATGATGCGGGATTATATTTCGCCCAGTTTGGACACCACCATTTCGGCCTCTGGATACATAGCGTATTTCTTTGCAACACACCCAGATCAATGGGAGCTATTGTTGAACAATCCCGATTTGGTGCCCAATGCAATTGAAGAGGTTGTGCGCCTAACAACACCCATCCGATCCTTTTCCCGATATGTGGCCGAGGATACAGAAATTTCAGGCACCAAAATTGAAAAAGGATCGCGTGTGATGGTGATTTACGGCTCTGCCAATCGCGACGAAACCTTTTGGGATGAACCAGACCGCTTTGATATTACGCGCAACGTGCGAAAACATGTTGGGTTTGGACACGGTGTGCATCTGTGTATGGGCATGCATTTGGCGCGGCGAGAAATGATAAACCTGTTAGAGGCCATGCGCACACGAGTTGCGCGATGGGAATTAAATGGCACCCCAGAAATTCAAATGAACAATTCCATTCGTGCCTTTTCAAAACTGCCAATCAAAATAACACCTCAGTAAAGGTCACAAAATGGGTCACGTGAAAAACATCCTTTTTATCATGTTTGATCAACTGCGTTGGGATTACCTTAGCTGTGCGGGACACCCGCATTTGCACACCCCAAACATTGATGCCTTGGCCGCAGATGGTGTGCGCTTTACCCGCGCCTATTGCCAATCACCTGTGTGCGGCGCCTCAAGGATGAGTTTTTACACAGGACGCTATTGTCATTCCCATGGGGCAACATGGAACCGTGTCCCCCTTAAGGTCGGCGAACACACACTGGGCGATCATTTGCGCGACAATGGTATGGATTGTTGGTTAGTTGGCAAAACCCACATGAAAGCCGATACCGAGGGCATGGCCCGATTGGGAATTCCCGCGGATAGCATCATTGGCGTGCGCACTGAACAATGCGGATTTGACGTATACGAACGTGACGATGGCATGCGACCAGAGGGACCTGAGGGGTTTTATGATGACGGAGGCGCGGCCACCTATAACGATTGGCTGCGTGAACGGGGATATCCCGGTGACAGCCCGTGGCGTTCTGTTGCAAACTCGGCACGTGCTGCAGACGGACACGTTCCATCAGGACGGTTGTGGGACAATGCCCGCAAACGTGCGACCATCAAGGAGAAGGAATCAGGAACCCCATGTAAGACGCGTGCTGCAATTGCATTTATGGATCAGGCGGGTTAAACGCACTGGTGGCACCAACAACGTTACAGCACAACCCGATG
>CAXACF010000183.1:0-4743 GCA_963967125.1 uncultured Rhodobacterales bacterium
TTTGCCATCGCCTCACGACAATGGCCTGAAACCCCACTGGTAACAGATTAGGAAACCAAGTTAAATTATTTGGACATAAGCGCATCGTAGGCAGCAGTGAATCCTCGGTGCGAAATCTTGATATTCACGCGTTGGCCGCTCTTTCCTTGCCAGCAAGCTGCCCGCTGGCAAGACAATCACCCATCGCCACGTGAAGCACATCCTGGATTTGCTATAAACCTGGAAAAAGTGGTCTGATCATTTCGCCTTTTGCAGCATCAGTGAACCAAAGCCTGAAACTAGGATAAGTGATAATCCGACGAGTGATAGCCCATCGGGCCAATCCCCAAAAATCACCAATCCTGCAACACTTGCAGAAATCAATTGGCTATAAACCAAAGGAGCGATTAGCGTCGCTTCGGCCCAGCGATTGGCAAGGACAAGCAAGTAATTCCCAGCCGCTGAAAAAATCGCACTTAGACAGATTAAAATATATGATGTGGCATTCAGAGATAATAGCGGTTCAGAAATCCCAACGGGCAACAAAACTATGGACCCGATCATCAGTTGCGAGATAAGCAAAAGCGGTGCTGGAAATGCCCCAGCCACCAAACGCGTCGTTGCCAGATAGGAACCGTAACAACAGCCCGCCAACAACGCGAACAAAATGCCCGATGACATCCCAAAACCAGGCTGAACCACCATCAAAACACCGATGAACCCAACCAATAACAGCAATGTTTTGGATCGCGATACGGCCTCGCCCATAAACAAATACGCGATCCCGTATGAGACAATGGGCCCGATGAAAAAGGCGCCATATACATTCGCAATGGGCTCTGTTTTCAGCGCCGTTAGGATTGAAAATATACCACCGCTGATGAAGCCGCCTCGCAACAGAACACGCCAGTCACGCAGCATCATAAAATCGGCTTTCCTTACCCTGACAAAGGGGAAAAGCAGCACAGCGGCCAGCGCAAAGCGTGACCATGCAACCAGGCCCGGCGCCACACCCTGCGCCGTCAGAAGTTTGCCTGCCGTATCCCCGAAAACAACCAATGACACTGCAACAAATGTAATCAATGCAAGTTTAAAAAGATTGACCTGACTACTCACAATTCATCCACGCATATGGTTTACATTTTCATCACGATGCATGTTGTGCTGCCTGTTGCGTATAATTTTCCTGTTTCTGCATCAACGATTTCCGCGGTGGCCACGCCTGTTGAACGCCCAACATGGTTTGTCACACCGATTGCGTGAATTTGCCGATTTTGCGGAATGGATTTGATAATGTTCACTTTGTATTCAAGCGTTGTGTAAATTGACCCTTTGGGAACTTTTGTCATCACTGCACAGGCCATGGCGCTGTCCAATAAGGTTCCATACCAGCCCCCATGAACGGTCCCCATCGGGTTGAAGGCATCAAAGCTTGGTGCACCCGAAAATACCACGCGGCCCTCTTCAACCTCGGTCAAATAATATCCAAGAGTTTTGCCAATCGGTGGCGATGGATAGCGCCCATCCAAAATCCCTTGCATGAACTCCAAACCGCTTATTTCACGCATTTGATCCAGGTTCAGTAATTCAGACATGGAGTTTGCGTGAAATTGATTTGGCAACATGTCACTTACTCTTTGCTATCCAATTGCGCGCGCCCAAAATCTGGCGCGTCCGTGTCTTGTCCTGCTTCAATAATTCCACGCCGAATTGAACGCGTGCGGGTGAAATAATCGTGCAACATCTCTCCATCCCCTATACGGATGGCACGTTGAAGTGCAAACAGCTCTTCTGTGAACCGCCCTAGGATTTCTAGGGTGGCATCCTTGTTCGTTAGGAATACATCCCGCCACATCGTCGGATCACTGGCAGCAATGCGGGTGAAATCACGGAACCCAGCCGCCGAATATTTGATCACTTCGCTATCGGTGACCCGCCCCAAATCATCGGCAACACCCACCATCGTATAGGCAATTAAGTGGGGTGTATGCGATGTCACTGCCAACACCAAATCGTGGTGATCAGCATCCATTTCGTCGACGTTTGATCCGATCCCCACCCAGAAATCACGCAAACGCTGTACTGCATCCGCATCTGTTTCGGGCATCGGAACCAACAGACACCAGCGATTGTCAAACAAGGTTGCAAAACCACTTTCGGGCCCTGAATGTTCAGTTCCCGCCAATGGATGTGCCGGAATGAAATGAACATCTGCTGGCAAATGTGGGGCAACGGCGTCAATTACGGACCGTTTCACCGATCCCACATCGCTGATGGTTGCACCAGATTTCAAAACTGGCGCGATATCCTGTGCAACGGATCCCATTGCGCCAACAGGGACACATAGGACGACCAAGTCCGCATCACGCACCGCGTCCTGAACACTGTCACACACGCGGTCACATAACCCAATACGACGCGCCGTATCGCGTGTTTCTGCGGATCGGGCAAATCCCGTGACCTCACCCGCGAGCCCCGCGCGTTTAATTGCCCAAAACATTGAGGAGGCAATCAACCCCAACCCAATGAGGGCCACGCGATCGTATATCTTAGTCATTCTTCTGCCCTTTGAATTGCCCAACAGCATGCGCAACACGGCGACAGGATGCTTCATCACCAACAGTAATGCGCAAACATTCGGGCAAATTATATCCGCCAACGCGGCGCACAATCAGACCCTGTGATTTTAGATAATCATCACACGCCTCTGCTTCTTCCTGAGAGTTAAACCGCGCAAGAATGAAGTTTGTCATAGATGTATCAGAGGCCACCCCATGTTCGGCCAAGGCATTTGCCAACCATGCACGCAGACGCGTATTTTCATCCCGACACTTATCTGCATAGGCATGATCCTTTACCGCGGCCTCGGCTGCGGCAAGTGCAGGTAGAGATACGTTAAAGGGTCCGCGAATGCGGTTTAGGGTGTCAATAATGTGCTTGGGCCCATAGCCCCATCCAACGCGTAAACCCCCAAGTCCATAGAGTTTGGAAAAGGTGCGCGTCATGACAACATTTTCATAAGAATGCACCAAACGCGCACCGCCATCATATCCATCGACATATTCCGCATAGGCCCCATCCAAAACCAAAATGGTGTGTGATGGAATGCCCTCAGCCAGACGGCGCACTTCTGCCTCGGCAATCATGGTGCCTGTGGGATTGTTTGGATTGGCAATGAAAACGATTTTGGTGCGTTCATTACAGGCCGCCAAAATTGCGTCCACATCGGTCATGCGACGATGTTCTGGCACCTCAACAGGTGTTGCACCTGCTGCCAGCGTGGAAATGCGATACATCGCGAATCCGTGTTCGGTGTGGATAACCTCATCTCCTGACCCCGCATAGGCATAGCAAAGGAAACTAATGATTTCATCGCTGCCCACGCCGCAAATGATATTGTCGCTCCACAAATCAAAAGCCTCGGCAATTGCCTTGCGCAATGGCAAATGGTCCGTTGACGGATAGCGGTGCAACATATGCGCAGTTTTGCCCAACGCCTCAATCGCAGCAGGCGATGGACCAAAGGGGTTTTCATTTGAACTTAGCTTAACCGTATTTTCGGCACCTGTGGCGTGTGAACTGCCAGCCTGATAAAGCTCGATGTTCATAATCCCAGGTTGGGGCTGAATCTTTGGCATGCTTAACTCCGTTGTTGTGACCTTCATACGCGGCGAATTTTATCAATGCCAGAGGCAAAACGAAAAAGGCCGCGGCGGTTCCCCGTCGCGGCCTTTTGCTGAAAACTGAAACTCTTAGTTTTGAGCGTAGTATTCGATGACGAGGTTTGGTTCCATCATCACTGGATATGGCACATCGCCAAGACCAGGTGTGCGAACGAATGTTGCAGTCATCTTTGAATGGTCCGCTTCGATGTAATCAGGAACATCACGCTCAGCCAATTGTACCGCTTCTAGCAATACTGTCATCTGCTTTGAACGATCGCGTACTTCGATCACGTCACCCTCTTTTACACGGTATGACGGAATGTTCACACGCTTGCCGTTTACTGTGACGTGGCCGTGGTTCACGAATTGACGGGCCGCAAATACGGTTGCAACGAACTTTGCGCGGTAAACAACGGCGTCCAAGCGGCGCTCTAGTAGACCGATTAGGTTTTCACCTGTATCGCCCTTCATACGGTCCGCATCAGAGAAGACGCGGCGGAATTGTTTCTCAGTCAAATCACCGTAGTAACCTTTCAACTTTTGCTTTGCGCGAAGCTGTAGACCGAAGTCAGACAATTTGCCCTTACGCGCCTGACCGTGCTGGCCTGGGCCGTATTCACGACGGTTAAATGGTGATTTTGGACGACCCCAGATGTTTTCGCCCATGCGGCGGTCGATTTTGTACTTGGCAGCGGTTCTTTTTGTCATCGCTGATCTCCTTCGTTATGGTCGAGGCCAGATGGCCACTATGAAGGGCGTTGTCCTTTTACCCGAGGGTACGACAGGCATCCTCTTGCGAGGGCCACCAACACCAATGAATGCGCGGCTTATATCGACTCGCACCCCAGAGTCAATGCACATATCAATTGAATCTTGCGCCCGTCACTTTAGTTTTTGTGCAGAGGACATTTTTGACGCACATGAACATTGCTGAACACATCGACGCGCTGTTGGAAACAGAACTTCAGAACCTGCAGAATTCGGGTGAATTGGATGACGCAACAATCACCGAATTCTTCGATTTGCGGACCCAATCGGAAAAGGTGATCGTGAATTTCAGCGGCGGCATCCACAAGGACTGTTTGCGCGTGCCACAATC
>CAXACF010000184.1:0-4727 GCA_963967125.1 uncultured Rhodobacterales bacterium
AGCAGAGTTTGCAAACACATCCCAAAACCCCGGTTCACGTGGGGCAAGCAAAACCAATGATGCGATGTTAGGCAGGCTATCATCCCCGCGCACATCGCACACCCCCGCAATCCGCAATCCGTGCGTCGCGCACGCGCCCGATAGATCATCAAATTCTACTTGCGTCGAAAGGGTAGCCATAAACTCCACCATAGTTTATCAGGGCGCGTATCCTGCCATTGCAATCCAACGCTCATATCGTCGTGCCCATTGTTTGGTTGGGCGACATAGGTGCCGAATATCTGATCCCAAATTGACAACGCAAAGCCGTAGTTTGAATCATGTTCGCTGCGTTCAACAGAATGATGCACCCGATGCATATCTGGTGTCACAATGATTTTACGCACAATCTGGTCAATGCGCTGGGGCAGATGGATATTTGCGTGATTGAACATGGCCAGCCCATTTAGCATGATTTCAAACACGATCACCGCAAGTGCGGATGGCCCCAGGAGGTAAACCAGTCCAATTTTTAACAGCATGGACAATAGAATTTCGATGGGATGAAATCGGATCGCGGTTGTCACATCCATGTCGCGATCTGCGTGGTGCACACGGTGTAATCGCCACAGGAACGGGATTTTATGTGTCAAAAGATGTTGTAACCAAATGGCAAAATCCAACACCAAAATCGCCAAAATAAATTCAACCGCGATCGGCAGATCGAGTATGTTAAATAGTCCCAGTCCAAGGGCATACGCATCCACTGCCGCCCCAACTGCCAGCAGGGGGAGCGCCAGCGCCAACAAACGCAGTGCAAGTGTGTCAACAAGGATGATGCCCCAATTTGTGAACCACCGCTTTTTTCGGCTAACAACACGTGCGCGACGCGGGTTCAGAACCTCAAGCAAAGAGAGGGCTCCAAAAATCCCTAGAAAGATCGATAATCGAATGATCGCTTCGTTTTCCATGTGCTAAAACCTAATCAGCACCATCATAAAATCAACTACGATCACGCCAACCTGATGATGGAGCCCGCACCATGTTCTGTAAACAGTTCCAAAAGACATGCGTTTGGTGCACGCCCATCTAGGATAACAACCGCCTTTACGCCTTCTTCTAATGCGGCGAGGGCGGTTTCCGTTTTGGGTATCATCCCACCTGCAATTACGCCAGAGGCTGTCATTTCGCGAATTTGATCAGAATTCATTTCCGTCAATACATCGCCATCCGCGTTTTTGACGCCACTGACATCCGTCAATAATAACAAACGGTCCGCGCTTAACGCCCCCGCAATGGCCCCCGCAACGGTATCCCCGTTGATGTTAAACGTTTCACCATTGCGCCCTGCACCCAATGGCGCGATCACAGGGATCAAATCGTTTTCGAATAGGGTGCGAATGACTTCGGGATTAATGTCCGATGGATTGCCAACCAGTCCCAATTCGGGATCAGCAGGATCGCAGACGACCAAATTTGCGTCCTTACCAGACAGGCCAACAGCGCGACCGCCTTGTTTATTGATGGCTTGCACGATGCGTTTGTTGACGGTTCCCGATAGCACCATTTCAACAACTTCCATCGTTGCTGCGTCAGTGACACGTTTGCCATTTACGAATTCTGATTTGATTTCCAGCTTATCCAGCAGCGCGTTGATCATTGGCCCACCACCATGAACAATCACGGGGTTAATCCCAACCTGCCGCATCAATACAACGTCGCGCGCAAAGCTGTCCATCGCTTCGTCACTGGTCATCGCGTGACCACCTAGTTTAATAACAACAATCGCGTCCGAATAACGTTGTAGGTAAGGCAGCGCTTGGGACAGCGTGCGAGCGGTGGCAATCCAATCACGGTTCATATCTTGTTTCTTCATTTTGGCGCACTCCATTTCGTTGGCTTGGCGCAATCGTGGTGATCCAAATTATTGGATATGTGCAATTGTTGACCGTAGGGTGTCAATCCCAACACCCTTTTCGGACGAGGTCACGATGATTTCAGGAAACGCAGCAGGGTGTTTGGACAATGCGCCGCGGACCTGATCCAAAACCTTGTCCATTTCATGGTCTTTGATTTTATCTGCTTTGGTCATAACGCATTGGAATGTGACTGCAGATGAATCCAGCAAGGATAGGATTTCTTCGTCTACTTTTTTCACGCCATGGCGACTGTCGATCAAAACAAATGCACGACGCAGCGATTGTCTACCTGACAAATATTGCTTCAAAAGCCGCTGCCATTTTTCCACAACGGGCAGGGGCGCATTGGCAAAACCGTACCCGGGTAAATCAACCAAATAGTGGCTTTCATCCGTCGTGAAAAAATTGATTTCTTGTGTGCGTCCGGGTGTGTTTGATGCGCGTGCCAATCCTTTGCGGCCCGTCAGTGCATTGATCAGACTGGATTTCCCAACGTTTGATCGACCTGCAAAACACACCTCAATCCGATCCGCGGGCGGTAGTCCGGACATGGCAACCACCCCTTTTAAAAAGTCGCTGCCGCGCGCGAATAAGAGACGCCCGGTTTCGCGTGACATGTCATCGGGTTCAGGGGCCAAAGGAAAAGGAAGCTGCATCACATCACCTGTAATTCATCGCCAATTGCGATCTGGCCGTTTGTGCTCGCAACACCATAGACTGTCATCTCTTGGTGATCCCATGTGTTCAAAACTGCCAATATATCGGCATCTCTTGCACCTGTCTCTGGATTTGCTGTTGTTGCAAGACAGCGTGTCACAGGGTCCTTGATTTCAAAAGTCACGCCACCGATCTGAATGTTTTTGCCGATCCATTCGAATTCTTCCCAGGGTGCGGCACCATCAACCCAGATGTTGCAGCGCCAGCGCAAATTTGAAAGTGGGCGGCCGTGTTTTTGTTCAATCGCGCGGTGGGTGGCCATGTTTCCAATCGAAATCGATGGATAATCTGTATCGGTCATCCCGGATTGTTGCGCGCGGACTAAACGTGCCGATTGGGCGCGGTTTTCTGGAACCATCCCTTTGGTCCATTCAATCAATTTCGCACCCTCATGATCAGGATCGAATGACAATGGTTCTTTGGACGGGTGGGTTAGGGTCATCAGATGATTTTGATCATCCCACTCTGCGTTTATGGCCATCAACAACGGGGCCTTGGCCCCACGTGAAAAATTGGTGCAGGATGCCCATTCAGAACCATCTGCATCAGTTTGGTCATGCGCGACCGCCCACGCACGATCAAGGGGAAGCGTCTGCCCCGCTGTGACTGCAACCGTATCAAGTGCCTCGCGCCCATGCGATTTGATCGGGTGACGCCATATTTCGACAACCTTAATCATTCAGCTTTCTTACGTTGAAAGCTTTGACGAATGTTCCCAAAGACATCTGGTTTGAAACCCTGCGAGCGCATGATCAAATACTGTTGGGTAAAGGTGATCATGTTGTTGGCAATCCAGTAAATCACCAAGCCACTTGCAAAAGATCCCAACATAAACATGAAGACCCACGGCATCCACGCAAAGATCATTGCCTGCGTTGGATCGGTGGGGGCTGGGTTCAATTTTTGTTGTAGCCACATTGAGATACCAAGCAAGATCGGCAAAATACCCAATGCGATAAAGACAAAAATACCATCCTGTGAGGGTACCGCGTAAGGCAGCAAGCCAAACAAGTTCCAGATCGAACTGGGATCAGGCGCGCTTAGGTCTTTGATCCAACCAAACCATGGCGCATGGCGCAATTCCAAGGTTACAAAGATCACTTTATAAAGTGAGAAGAAGATCGGAATTTGAACCAAAATCGGCAAACAACCTGCGGCCGGGTTCACCTTTTTCTCTTGATACAGCTTCATTGTCATTTGCTGCATCTTTTGGCGATCGTCACCAGCCTGCTTTTTGATTTTTTCCATCTCAGGCTGCAATTCTTTCATCTTGGCCATCGAGACATAGGATTTGTAGGCCAATGGGAACAAGAGCGCCTTGATCAATAGCGTCAGTCCAATAATCGCCCAACCCATGTTGCCAATCAAAAGGTTCAGCCAATGCAAGACCGCAAACATTGGTTTAGTAATGAAAAAGAACCAGCCCCAATCAATACTATCAAGGAACCCTTCGATCCCTGTGTTTTCATAGTTGCGGATCGTTTCCCATTCTTTTGCACCGACAAACATCTGTGTTGTCGCACTCACGGCTGTGCCGTTTGCGACGACCAATGGGTTTAATACAGCTTCGGTTTGGTAGATATTTGAGGCCTCAAAATATTTGGCTGTTGAACGGAAACCTGTGCCTTTTTCAGGCGCGAGGACAGACATCCAATAGTGATCTGTGAAACCAATCCATCCGCTTTCTGCAACGTCTTGGCGGTCTGCATGGGTGCCTTCACGTGGATCAATGTCAAAATCTGCGACATCGCTATAGCCATCTTCAGCAAGTTCGCCATCCGTCATACGAATGATGCCTTCGTGCAGGATAAAGAAATTCTTCACATCAGAGGGTTCGCCGTGACGACGCAACAATCCGTAGGGGCGCAGCGTTGCTTCTTGGCCAGAGGTGTTTTCGACACTTTGGCGAACGGTGAATAGGAAATCTTCGTCAACGGATACTTCGTGAATGAAATTCAGACCCTGACCATTGTTCCATGTCAGTGTCACAGGGGCGTCAGGCGTCGGCTTACCATTTCAGTGAATTTGCAACAATGTATCTGTTGTCGGCCTTCCCGTTGCTTATACACCCGAAAGTACACTTCAACCAAACGCCCTCACCACTGCCTAAAG
>CAXACF010000185.1:0-4708 GCA_963967125.1 uncultured Rhodobacterales bacterium
CAGCCAAGTTGATCGCGAAAACGCTGTGTTTATGTTCAATTCATCTGGTGATCCAACATTGATGCGCGAAGGCAATGACACGACAGCAGTGTATGTTGTTATGCCGATGCGTGTGTGATCCGCGGGTTGGCATTGGGTAGGTAATGTTACATCTATCTACCCTACTTCTCTCTCATTTTCGCTCGCACAAATTGGCGCGTTTGTCATTCGATCAGCGCCCTGTTGCAATTTTCGGCAACAATGGTTCGGGCAAAACGAATATCCTTGAGGCTGTATCCCTATTTTCTCCTGGACGCGGCATGCGACGCGCGAGCGCGCTGGATATGACCCGTCGACCCGAAAGCTTGGGTTGGCAACTCCAATCTGACCTTGTTCGGGATGAACGTGTCCACCAGACAAAAATCACATCCGACGAAGGCGCTGCTAGACGCGTTTTGATTGACGATAAGCCTGTTTCGCAACTCGCCCTTGGGGAAATATCACGGGTCATTTGGTTGGTACCCGCTATGGACCGCCTATGGATAGAAGGAGCAGAAGGACGTCGCCGTTTTCTGGATCGTATCACGCTTAGCTTTTTCCCTTCACATGCCGAAGCGTCATTGAATTATGAAAAGGCAATGCGTGAACGCAATAAACTATTAAAAGAACAAATTCGCGATGCCCATTGGTATCGCGCCATTGAATTGCAAATGGCGCAAACTGGTATTGAAATTCACACGGCACGGATGCGCGCGCTGGACCTCATACAAAGTGCCCAAGATACTGCCTCTACAGAATTTCCAGCGGCGCAACTAACACTTGAACAAAGCGAGGGCGACATGCCCACCTCGGTCGATGACCTGAAAAACGCACTTGAGGAAAGCCGGTTCCGTGACATGGCCGCTGGTCGCACCTTGGTCGGGCCGCATCGCACGGATATGATCGGTGTATTTCAGCGCAAAGGTGTCCTTGCAAAGGATTGTTCAACAGGTGAACAGAAGGCATTGTTGATTTCCATGATCCTTGCCAATGCACGCGCGCTCAAAAAACAGATCGGCGCGGCCCCCTTGGTCCTGTTGGATGAGGTTTCGGCACATCTAGACAATCAACGACGCGCAGCCCTTTATCAAGAGGTCTGTGATTTGGGTGCTCAGGCATGGATGACGGGCACTGAAATCGACGTTTTTCAGGAACTAGGTGATCGTGCACAGTCGATACATGTGACGGATGCAGACGGCCTGTCAACCTGCACACAACATGACACTTGTTTAATCTGATCATCAGGCGTAGTGCATCGTTCAAAGGATCGGTTCATGACGGCAAGCATTTTTGATTTGGCACTTTATGCGGGTGGGATTTTCGTCCTCTTCCTCACACCTGGGCCTGTGTGGATGGCAATTGTCGCACGCACTCTGTCAGGCGGTATTGGCTCTGCTTGGCCCTTGGCGCTTGGGGTTGTTGTGGGCGATATTTTATGGCCGATCCTCGCAATCCTTGGGGTAAGCTGGGTCGCAACACAATACGACGGATTTTTAGATGTCCTGAAATATGCGGCCACCCTAATATTCTTTGCTCTCGGGATCAGCCTGATCCGCAATGCCGATCAGTCCATAAGTGGTGACAATAGATTGACCAGACCAGGCCAATGGGCGGGGTTCATTGCTGGCGTTGCGATAATCCTAAGCAATCCCAAAGCGATCCTGTTTTATATGGGTGTTTTGCCTGGTTTTTTTGATCTGTCTAACGTCACCACACTGGATATCATCGCGATTTGCACGATCTCGGCCATTGTTCCCTTCCTCGGAAACCTTGTGCTTTCGTTGATGATGGACCGCGTACGTTATCTTCTGAACTCTCCTTCAGCGCTGCGTAAGGTCAATATAATTTCTGGCCTTCTCTTGATCGTGGTGGGTATCGTCATCCCCCTGACTTAACACACAAAATATTGTGTTGGGGCGTGACATTCGCCCCCAGAAATCGTATAATTTCGCAAAAGAATAAAAGGTGGCATGAATGTCAGAGCCAGAGCAAAATAACAATTCATACGGCGCAGAATCTATTAAGGTTCTCAAAGGGTTAGAGGCAGTTCGCAAACGTCCCGGAATGTATATCGGGGATACGGACGATGGCTCTGGTCTGCATCATATGGTGTATGAAGTTGTCGACAACGGCATTGACGAGGCATTGGCGGGACACGCCGACTATGTTCACGTAAAAATTCATGCCGATAGCAGCGTTTCGGTGCGCGACAATGGCCGCGGCATTCCCGTTGATATGCACCCAGAAGAGGGCGTTTCAGCAGCCGAAGTCATCATGACACAGCTACACGCTGGCGGTAAATTTGATAGCAACTCTTATAAAGTGTCTGGCGGTCTGCATGGTGTGGGTGTTTCCGTTGTAAACGCTCTGTCCGTGTGGTTGGAACTAAAAATCTGGCGCGATGACAAGGTACACATTGCCCGCTTTGAACACGGTGAAACAGCCGAACACCTAAAGGTGATTGGCGATGCCAAAGGCGAAAAGGGAACCGAGGTTCGCTTTCTTGCCTCAACCGACACATTCTCAAACCTGGAATATTCATTTGAGACGCTGGAAAAGCGTTTGCGCGAATTGGCGTTTTTGAATTCAGGTGTGCGCATCATTCTTGAGGATGAGCGTCCCGCAGAGCCTCTTCGGACCGAGTTGTTCTATGAAGGCGGCGTAAAAGAATTTGTCAAATATCTGGACCGTTCAAAATCATCAATGATGCCAGAACCCATTTTCGTCACAGGTGAACGTGACGATATCGGGGTTGAGGTCGCGATGTGGTGGAACGACAGCTATCATGAAAATGTTCTACCCTTTACGAACAACATTCCACAGCGCGACGGTGGAACGCATATGGCGGGGTTCCGTGCTGCGTTGACCAGAACGATCAACAACTATGCACAAACCAGCGGTATCGCCAAAAAGGAAAAGGTGAACTTTACAGGTGATGATGCTCGGGAAGGTTTAACCTGCGTTTTATCGGTAAAAGTGCCTGATCCCAAATTTTCCAGCCAAACCAAAGATAAGCTGGTTTCATCAGAGGTTCGGCCCGCTGTCGAAAGCCTAATGAATGAAAAATTGGCTGAATGGTTTGAGGAAAATCCAAACGAAGCCAAAACAATCGTTGGTAAAATCATCGAGGCGGCGCTTGCCCGCGAGGCGGCGCGCAAGGCGCGTGAACTGACCCGTCGTAAAACGGCGCTGGATGTGAATTTCCTTGCTGGCAAACTAAAAGATTGTTCAGAAAAAGACCCATCCAAAACCGAAGTATTCTTGGTCGAGGGTGACTCGGCTGGGGGTTCTGCACAAACGGGGCGCGATCGTCGGACACAGGCAATTCTGCCCCTTCGCGGTAAAATTCTAAACGTGGAACGCGCACGATTTGACCGCATGCTGGCCAGTCAGGAAATCGGTAATTTGGTCATGGCATTGGGCACAGGAATTGGGCGCGATGAATTCAATCTTAGCAAACTGCGTTACCACAAGATTGTCATCATGACGGACGCCGACGTTGATGGCGCGCACATCCGTACATTGTTGCTAACGTTCTTTTATCGTCAAATGCCCGAACTGGTGGAGGCGGGTCATTTGTTCGTCGCCCAACCACCACTTTATAAGGTTAGCCGTGGTAAATCGGAAGTTTACCTAAAGGATCAGGCCGCATTGGATGACTATCTGGTTCAGCAGGGGATTGATGGTGCTGTTCTGCGTCTCGGCTCAGGCGCTGAAATGGCAGGACAGGATTTGGCCCGCGTGGTGGAAGAGGCGCGTCAACTACGCCGCGTGTTAGAGGCGTTCCCAACGCACTACCCACGCCATATTTTGGAGCAGGCAGCCATTGCAGGTGCGTTCGTTCCAGGTGCGGTTGATGCGAACCTGCAGGGAATAGCAGATCAGGTTGCGGAACGTTTGAACCAAATCGCGTTGGAGTATGAACGCGGTTGGACAGGTCGTATTACCCAAGATCACGGTATTCGCCTATCCCGTATTCTGCGTGGCGTTGAGGAAATGCGTACACTTGATGGCCCCATGTTGCGTTCAGGTGAAGCGCGTAAGGCGGGCAGCTTTACCGAAAGCCTTAAGGAAGTCTATGGCAGCACAGCAACATTGGTGCGCAAAGACCGTAGTTTGGCCATTCACGGGCCACTGGATCTATTGGATGCCATCCTTAAAGAAGGTGAAAAGGGTCTGACATTGCAACGCTACAAGGGTCTGGGTGAAATGAACCCTGATCAGCTATGGGAAACCACATTGGACCCAGATGCCCGTACACTATTGCAAGTCAAAATCGAAGACGCCGCCGAGGCAGATGATCTGTTCACCAAACTTATGGGGGACGTCGTCGAGCCGCGCCGCGAGTTCATTCAAAGCAACGCGCTAAGCGTCGAAAACTTGGATTTTTAATCTGATTGTAAACACGCGATAAATTGGTCAATCATATCATGTGTGATTGACCAATCGCAGACCAACCGTCCCATAATCATTTGATCCATCGGACCCTCGACATCATCCCAATAATATACGGCGCCTGCCGCCTCTGCGCGTTTGTGTAGCGCGCGGGGCATGTCGAAAAAGGTCATGTTGCCATCTGGATTACCACGCAACTGCACATCAGGAAGTGTTTCCAGCCCCGCTTTAAGACGTGCGAAATTTCCATTTGCGCGGCGTGCCAGATCCAGCCACAAATCATCCGTAAGATAAG
>CAXACF010000186.1:0-4702 GCA_963967125.1 uncultured Rhodobacterales bacterium
TGCTAGAAGGATCTTTAACTCAGATCTTAACTTAGATCAAAAAATGCATCTAAGACCCGGTTCCGTGAGTAGCAAGGCTATGCCTTGTGCGGTACGCTTTCTCCAAAGCGGACCACAAATACCAGCGCAAATAATGATTGCCCATGCGCTGGATTGGATTACCGCGCGATGCGCCAAGCCAATAACCCAGTACCCTGACAAAAGTGACGTTGAGAATCAATCGCAAATACTTTAGTCGTATGTGTGAAAATGCACATAGATTGTGCAATTATGTGGTGGTGCCCTGTGGCATGTCTGCGCATAGGTAAAACGAACCTAAGTCGAGGATGTTGGACATGGACAATTGGGATGAAGTAAAAACAGCACTTCACGTTGCGCGCATCGGCACCGTCAGTGGTGCGGCAGAGGTACTGGGCGTGCACCATGCGACTGTGATCCGTCATATTGATGCATTGGAAGAACGATTAGGTGTGAAGCTGTTTCAGCGCCACCCACGCGGGTATACCGCGACCGAAGCGGGGGAAGACTTGTGCCGCGTTGCACAAACCGCGCAGGAACAGTTCGCACAGTTTGCATCGCGCGCACGTGGGCAGGGCGACAGCGTTTCGGGTGAATTGGTGGTGACGACCTTGTCGTTGCTGACCCCAAAGCTGAACCCCATGTTTTCCAGTTTTCTGGACGCCTATCCTGACATCAACCTGCGCATTTTATCGGATGAACGTGTGTTCAAACTAGAATATGGCGAGGCGCATTTGGCGATCCGTTTGGGCAAGATGCCAGATGAACCAGATAACATTGTGATTCCGCTGGGACGGTTTCGAAATGCGATATACGGCAGCCCCGCGTATTTCGCAGCGCATGGAAAACCACAGTCGGCGGAGGATTTGGCGCACCATAAGTTTGTGATGCAAGTTGGGGATAGCGTGCGTGCGCCCTTTGCGCGGTGGCTGCATGGCTTACCTACACCGCCACGCGAGGTCATGCAGACAACCAGTATGACTGCCCATGATCTTGCCATTCAATCAGGTGTTGGTTTGGGATTTGTCAGTCAGGCCCGCGCAGTTGGCCTGGGCCTTGAATTGGCCATGGCGGAACAGCCAGAGTGGGGCGATGACATTTGGTTGGTCACGCACATGGACCTGCATAAAATGACCAAGGTGCAGGCGATGATCCAACACATCAAAAAGTGGGCGAAAGAGAATTGGACCTAAGACGGTTTGTCGATGGACAGGTCTTGGGTTTCCAAAAACGCCTCTAGCGCGTCGATATTCAGCGCATCATACTGACCAAAACTTTGCATCCAAATCGCCGCATCGCGCATCGCGTCAGGTTCCAATTTGCACCATTTCACGCGCCCGCGCTTTTCCTGTGAAATCAGTCCTGCCTTGGTTAGGATCATCAAGTGTTTTGATATTGCGGCCAGCGACATATCAAAGGGGTCCGCCACATCGGTAACAGCCATGTCATCCTCAAGCAGCATCATCAAAATATCCCGCCGCGTCGCATCGGCGAGTGCGGAGAAGACAAGATCAATTTTCGCGTTCGTGGACATAAGCACATTTCACCCCAAGGTAGCCCAGACATCTTATGTCATCTGGCGCGCGCTGTGCAATGTGGTGTGAACGTCCGCAGAAAAATAATCAACCAATCGGTTGAATGTCGTAAATTGTTCTTTCCCCGCAATGATTGCATGTAAAAGCGGAGTGCTGCTTTCGTTGGGTATATAAAAAATTCAATAATTACAGTGTGATATCGCCCAAGACCATGCGTCAGGTTGTCGGTTGACTCATTGCGCGTGACACCCTATCACACGCCCAACTGAGAATTTGGAGCACATCTTGGAGCCAGATCGCAATTCTGACCCTCTTAAACACCTTGAAGGGCGGATTGAAGCGGTGAAGCAGGCGCAGGAAGGTGGGCCAAAAACCGAAGAACACTATTCGGCGGCACAGGTGGGTTGGCGAATGGTGACAGAGCTGGTCGCAGGACTTGGGATCGGTTTTGGCATCGGATACGGGTTGGACATGGCCATTGGCACCGCCCCATTCATGATGCTGATATTTACATTGCTGGGTTTTACGGCGGGCGTCAAAACGATGATGCGATCCGCCAAAGAGATCCAAGGCGGAACTACGGGCGCATCTGCCGCCCAAGATGACAAAAGGACGTGAGAACGTGGCAAGCGAAGCAAAATCCGAAGGTTTGGTCTTTCACCCAATGGACCAGTTCATTGTAAAGCCATTTTTCGGTGAAGGACCGATTGAGTTTTACACATTCACGAACGTTGCTTTCTGGATGGTTGCGGCAATCGTTGTCGTCATCGCGATCATGGTTCTTGGCACGTCACGGCGCGCGGTTGTGCCATCACGCTCACAATCGATTGCTGAACTTGCCTACGGTTTTGTTTATAAAATGGTCGAGGACGTGACGGGCAAAGATGCCGTTGGTTTCTTCCCATATATTATGACATTGTTCATGTTCATCGTAACGGCGAACTTCTTGGGTCTGATCCCAACATCCTTCACAACCACATCACACTTTGCGGTGACAGCGATCCTTGCGCTTGCTGTCTTCCTAACCGTGACAATCGTTGGTTTTGTGAAAAACGGCGCGGGCTTCTTGGGTCTGTTCTGGGTGTCATCTGCACCCCTACCACTGCGCCCGATCCTAGCGGTTATTGAACTGATCTCATATTTCGTACGTCCTGTTAGCCACTCTATTCGTTTGGCGGGCAACGTTATGGCGGGCCACGCGGTTATCAAAGTGTTCGCAGGCTTTGCCGCGATCGCAACAATCGCACCTGTATCAGTCGTCGCAATCGTTGCGATGTACGGACTAGAAATTCTCGTGGCCTTTATTCAGGCATACGTGTTTACCATTCTAACCTGTGTGTACCTAAAGGATGCATTGCACCCATCACACTAAGGTTTGAACACCCTATATCTTATAACTTCCAATCGTAAGGAGAACTCATCATGGAAGGTCAATTGGCACACATCGGCGCAGGTCTAGCGGCAATCGGTTCAGGCGCAGCAGCCATCGGTGTTGGTAACGTTGCAGGCAACTACCTTGCAGGCGCGCTACGCAACCCATCAGCAGCAGCATCACAAACAGCGACATTGTTCATCGGTATCGCGTTCGCAGAAGCTCTAGGTATCTTCTCATTCCTAGTTGCGCTTCTTTTGATGTTCGCAGTCTAAGTTCACGCGGAATATATCCTTACGGTCGGACAAGCCCGTAGATCATGGGCTTGTCCGGTTCCCTTAGGTTCCGACGGAGGACATTATGGCGACGCCAAAAACTGAAACATTAAGCGCCTGTGTGGATTCATACGGAAGCGCGGTAGGGATGCCACAATTGTGTGGCGAATGGATGAGCAACCAAATCTTTTGGCTTGTAATCACCCTACTGGTTATCTTCTTCGTTCTGTCGCGCATTGCGCTACCGCGCATCGCCGCGGTTCTGGCTGAACGTCAGGGGACAATCACAAACGACATTGCTGCCGCCGAAGATCTAAAAGCGAAAGCAGCAGCAGCCGAAGAGGCCTATCAGCAAGCGTTGATCGACGCCCGTGCAGAAGCAGCACGTATCGTCGAAGCAACCAAAGCGGATATTAAGGCGGACTTGGATGCAGCCATGGCAAAAGCGGACGCAGAGATTGCAGACAAGGCGAAAGCCAGCGAAGCAGTCATCGCAGACATCCGTGCGAACGCAATGGCAAGTGTCGAAGAAGTTGCCAAAGCAACAGCCACAGAATTGGTTGGCGCACTTGGTGGCAAAACAGATGAAAAAGCGATCAACAAAGCCGTTGACGCGCAGCTAAAGGGGTAAGGCGATGCGGACACTAGCAGCACTTTCAACCCTGGTTCTGGCGACCCCTGCATATGCAGCGTCTGGACCATTCTTTTCGCTGGGCAACACAGACTTTGTTGTAACTCTTGGTTTCATCGGCTTTATCCTGGTTTTGATCTACTTCAAAGTTCCAGGCATGCTTGGCAAGATGTTGGATCAGCGCGCTGACGGCATCAAAAACGAGCTGGACGAGGCACGCAGCCTACGGGATGAGGCGCAAAGCATTCTTGCTTCTTATGAGCGTCGGCAAAAAGAAGTTCAGGAACAAGCCGCGCGTATCGTAGAAGGCGCCAAAGCTGAGGCCGAAGCAGCAGCGGAACAAGCGAAAGCAGATTTGGCAAATTCAGTTGCCCGCCGTATGGCAGCAGCAGAAGATCAAATCGCATCAGCACAAGCCGCAGCGGAAAAAGACGTTCGTGACGCAGCCGTAAACGTTGCAATCGGCGCAGCCCGTGACGTGATCGCAGCACAGCTAACAGCGGCCGCCGCGAACAAACTGATCGACGCAGCCATCAGCGACGTTGAAGACAAGCTTCACTAAGCAACTGCTTGAGTAAGATTAAAAGAACCCAGCCATAGAGCTGGGTGTTTTTGTGGCTGGGAAAGTTCCGATCACATCTGCATTGATCTGATGATTTCCAAAACAGCTATTGGTGTTGTAAACACGCTCAAGTGCGTAAGGAGCGTAAAGGCGGTGATGTTTAGGGCAATCAAGGCTCCATAAGTGATCCGCCACAACGCTGTTCTGTTTTGTATGATGCGAAAGATATTCAAGCATTGTAGAACGACAAAAAACACAACCAATGCCTAAAATCGTGCGTGCATGGAAGGGAACTGATAAGCGAGTGTT
>CAXACF010000187.1:0-4691 GCA_963967125.1 uncultured Rhodobacterales bacterium
TCTCCTGCCTCCATAGAACCTAGGATACGGTGGATGAGCAAGCGCAAATGCACGCATTTATAATTGAACCGCCTCTCTGCGCAAAACACGCAGCGCACCGACGTAACACCGACGTTATACCGACGTGAAACAGATGCCTATTTTTGATCCTTTTGGGCAGGGTGCGACACCCGAAATTCATCGGGAATTGGCATGCGATTAAACGCGTCTAAACCTGCGATTTTATAGGCCTCTGCCAAGGTGGGATAGTTAAACGTATTTTCAATAAAATAGTCCACTGTGCCCTTTAGGTTCATCACAGCCTGACCAATATGGATCAATTCAGTTGCCCCTTCACCGACGATCTGAACACCCAAAAGACGCCGTGTTTTCAGACTGATCAGCATTTTTAGCATACCGTGCTCAACGCCCGCGATATGACCACGGGAGGTTTCACGAAACCGTGCCACACCAACTTCGTAGGCGATACCACGCTCCTGCAAATCCTCTTCGGACATGCCACAGGTGGAAATTTCAGGCACAGAATATATGCCATAGGGAAACCATGGGCTTTCGGGCAAGGTTGGTGTTTCCAAGGCATGACAGGCTGCAATACGCCCCTGCTGCATCGAGGTGGACGCAAGGCTGGGATGACCAATCACATCCCCTGTCGCATAAACATTTGGAACAGGGGTTTGATAGTTCGCGCGGTCCAAGTCGATGCGGCCGCGATGATCCGTTTTCAGATCAATCGCCTCCAGATTTAATCGATCTGTCGCCCCCATACGACCCGCCGCAAACAGTAACATTTCCGAACGTACATGACGCCCATTGTCCAAGGATACTTCAACATGATCGCCTGCATCCTCAACATTTTCCACTGCGGAACCCAAACGTAAATCCACGCCATTTTCCCCTATATGATGGGCAAATTCGCGGATTGTTGCATTGTCGACAAAGTCCAAAAAACTGTCCCGTGGTTCAATCAATGTCACGCGAATATCAAGGGCCGCGAACATGGTTGCATATTCAACCCCAATCACCCCCGCACCAATCACGGTTAGGCTGCGGGGAAGGTGATCAATCTCTAGGAAATCATCACTGTCCACGATGGTTTTGCCATTAAACGGAATCCAATCGGGACGGAACGTTTTGGTCCCCGTCGCGATCACGAATTTATGTGCCGTAACACGTAGCGTATCTCCCGCCTCGGTATCGACGCATAGTGTGTTTTTGTCTTCAAACCGTGCAAATCCGTTTAGGGTTTCCACATAATTTCGATTGAATTGATGCTCTAGGACATCCACTTCGTAATCCAGCGTTTTGTGCAAGCGCGCCTTCAAATCTTCGGCTGCAATGGCATCTTTGACCCTGTACGAGCGTCCGTAAAAACTACGCTCGCGCCAACCCGTTAGGTTCAAAACCGTTTCGCGCAGGGTTTTTGATGGAATAGTACCCGTATGAACGGACACGCCACCCAATCTGGATTTGCGATCAATCACCAAAACCTTGCGTTTTAACTTGCCTGCCTGAATGGCAGCTGCACGCCCGGAGGGGCCGCTGCCGATGACAATTAGATCGTAGTCCATGGGTATCCTATTCGTTTGGTCGTTTACGCGCTTTTCCCCAAAAGCGCATTTGTGTGAAATTCAATGTGATCGGGCATGAAGGTCGAAACAAAGAAATAGCTGTGATCATATCCATCCTGCAGACGGACACTTGCAACCGCCTTTTGTTCAGCAGCCGCAGAAGCAAAGGCCGCCGTTCCCAACAGATCATAGAATTGATCAGATGTCCCCGTATCAATCAGGATGGGACATGTCGCGCCCTGTTCACGCATCAGGCAGGTCGCATCGTGTTTTGCCCATGCTGTTTCATCCTGACCCAGATAGGCGCCAAGTTGCTTTCGCCCCCAATCTGACTGTGTGGGATTACAAATTGGCGCAAATGCAGAGACCGAAGCATAATGCCCAGGGTTGCGCAGGGCCATCGTCAACGCACCATGTCCCCCCATTGAATGGCCCGTGATGGATTGGCGCGACATATCAATGTTGAAATTTTCCGCGATTACAGATGGCAATTCCGCGCTGATGTAATCCCACATTTGGAAATGGGGGGCCCATGGATCTTGGGTCGCGTTGACATAAAACCCTGCCCCCTGACCCAGATCATAAGCCTCATCGTCACTCACGCCTTCACCGCGCGGAGATGTATCAGGAAAAATCAAGGCAATCCCTGCTTCTGCCGCCCAGGCCTGCGCGCCCGCTTTGACCATTGCGTTTTCATGCGTGCAGGTTAACCCCGACAAATACCACAAAACGGGAACAGGGCCGCTGGCGGCCTCTTCTGGCAGGAACACCGCAAAAGTCATGTCGCACTGACACGCTTTGGATGCATGACGATAAACGCCTTGTGTTCCGCCAAAACATTTATTCTCGGACAAAGTTTCCATTTCCAATCCCTTATTTTTCGTTTTGCATGGTTGGTTCTCGCCTCATACTCAAGTGCGATTACCAGAATCATAACTTTGCCTCAGCTTACATCATGGATGTAACACCAAAGCATGGTTTTGTTTTATAGTTTAAACGTAAAGTGCACTGACCCAAGCGATCACAGCCGACACCGTAACGATGCTAAACGCCGTCGACACCAGAATGGACGCGGATACACGTTGTGGCGCGACACCGTAATGTTGCGCCTGAATATAGACATTCCCCGCCACTGGCAGCGCACTGGCCGCGATCATGACTGCGGCGGCATAGGGTTCAACCTCAAACAGATACAGCGCGCAAAATGCAATCGCCGCGGGATGCAAAATCAGTTTACAGAGGGATAACCACCCTGCGACTTCAATCCGTTCTGCGGATTTTGACGCAAGCGATGCGCCAATCGCAAACAAGGCCCCAGGTGTGGCAGCCGACCCCAAGATGGTCATGAATTCATTTATTGGTTGCGGGATTGGCAAAGCAAACGCCGCCCACAAAAGCCCAGCCACAATCGAAAGGATCATCGGATTTTTCAACAACCCCATGATCAAAACGCGGATGATCCCCAAACTCATCCGTCCATCGCGGGTTCCAACGATAACCATAACGACGATGGATCCAAAAACCAGCAGATCAATGGCCAAAACCATCATCACATAACCAACCGCAGCCTCGCCCATCAAAAGCGCTAGCATCGGAATGCCAAGAAACCCGACATTACCAATGATGGAACACTGCGCCTCAATCGCGGCCTCGGTTATTGAGACACGACGATACAGCGCGACGAACCCTGCCAATAGATAAACGGCAACCGATCCCAACAGATAGGCAAAGACAAAATTCCAATCGAATAAATCGCCCAATGATAGGTTCGACGAAAATCGAAATAGCATCGCGGACAGAGCGAAATAGAATACGAATTTGGTTAAATAGGCGGTCGCCTCTTCGGTGAAAAAACGCGTGACACCAGATATATAGCCAACGCCAATCAACGCGAAGAAGGGGAGGGTTTTTAGAAAAATTTCATACATAACCCAGCCTTAGCACTTGGCCCATGCGGGTCAATCGAAATCATCCACTCCCTATCAACGCGCCTGCAGCAAAGACCAAGGCACCGCCCAATACCACCTGAAACGTGGCACGTAAAAATGGCGTTTGCATGTATCTGTTCTGTATCCAAACAATCGCCCAAAGTTCTACGAACACGACGAAAATCGCAATGCTGGTAGCCAGCGCAAAGTCCGGGATCAAATAGGGAAGCGCATGGCCCAACCCACCCAATGTCGTCATGACGCCTGCCGCGATACCGCGTTTGATTGGCGAGCCGCGCCCAGAAATGACGCCATCATCACTGGCCGCTTCGGTAAAGCCCATCGAAATCCCCGCCCCGACCGAGGCCGCAAGTCCGACAAGGAATGTGGTCCATGTATCCTGGGTTGCAAAAGCCGTTGCAAAAATCGGTGCGAGGGTCGAAACCGACCCATCCATCAGCCCCGCCAACCCGGGTTGCACCCAAGTCAGGATGAATTGACGGTTTGCGGTTTCTTCCTCTTCTTCACCCTCTTGGCGCACCTGTTCTTCTAAATCTGTTGCATGTCGATGATGCCCCGCTTCTGCTGCCGCCAGATCACCAAGAAGTTTCCGCGTATGCGCGTCCTGCCTTTGTTCAGCCGCGTTAAGATAAAAGCGTTCTGCGCGCTTTTCCATGTCTGCAGCTTCGGATCGCATTTGATCAAGGCTAAGTGTATCGGCCAACCACGTTGGTCGATGGTTGTAGAACCCTGCCACATGTTCGCGGCGGATTAGCGGGATAGTTTCGCCAAAGCGCTCTTGATGCAGGGCAATCAGTGCTGCGCGATGGCTATCCTCTTCTTTTGCCATATCTTCGAAAAGTGCGGCTGTTTTGGGAAAATCATCCCGCAGACGTGTTGCAAAACCACGATAAATGCCTGCGTCGTCTTCCTCGCTTGAAATGGCAAGGGCAAGGATGTGTTGTTCATCTAGGTCCTTAAATCTGCGCCGTTGGGGAATCATCGTATCATACCTTTTTAGAATAATTCTAATTTAAGAGCTTTAAGTCTGAAAACAACCCATCTCTTGAGACTTCGCCCGAAAGCTCTTAAGTTCATGCAAAGAGGACAAAAATGACAATACACACCGTCACCATTCGAAAAGGTCGCAAATACGATCAGGTCCTAATGGGTGCGCGCAGCGTATTCATGGCCT
>CAXACF010000188.1:0-4677 GCA_963967125.1 uncultured Rhodobacterales bacterium
TTTGTCGCGGGGTGTTTTGGTGGCTGATTGGCGCAACGGCGGTTTTGGAATCTATATCCACTGGCCCTTTTGCGCCGCCAAATGCCCCTATTGCGATTTCAATAGCCACGTTGCCAAATCCATCGACCAATCATCATGGAAGAACGCTTATCTACGCGAAGTTGACCGCTATGCCAAGATAACCAACGGACGAGTTTTGAACTCGGTCTTTTTTGGCGGTGGTACACCCAGCCTTATGCCCCCTGAAACGGTACATGAAATACTGGAACGCATTCGCCATCATTGGCCCAAGGCGAACAATTTTGAGTGCACCCTTGAGGCCAATCCAACATCCGTTGATGCAGGGCGTTTTGCAGGCTATGCAGCAGCAGGTGTAAATCGAATTTCCATGGGAATTCAATCACTTAGGGATGATGATCTAATTGCGCTTGTCCGAATGCACACGGTTGCAGAAGCCAAGCAAGCCTTTGATATTGCAAGAGATAATTTTGATCGCGTCAGCTTTGACTTGATCTATGCGCGCCAACATCAAGAACCTGAAAGCTGGCGAATTGAGTTGAAAGAGGCGCTGTCCATGGCGATTGATCATATGTCTGCCTATCAACTGACCATTGAACAAGGAACGGCCTTTGGCGATCGGTACAATCGCGGCCTGCTAAAAGGATTGCCCGAGGATGAAAATGCCGAGCGAATGTATGACATTACACAAGAGGAATGCGCTGCTGCGGGTATGCCACGATATGAGGTTTCAAATCATGCAGCACCTGGTCAGGAAAGCATCCACAATCAAGTCTATTGGAAATATGGCGACTATATTGGCATTGGCCCCGGCGCCCAAGGACGAATAACAACCCAAAAAGGACGATACGGAACAGAAACACACTTATCGCCTGAGATCTGGAAAAACGGTGTCTATGAAGGAAAAAACGTGGATTCTTGGACGCTTTTATCCGCAGGTGATCAATTGTCGGAATTCGTTCTGATGGGTATGCGAGTGGCGTCTGGTATTAGCGTGCACCGTTTAAACCAGTTAAGCGATGGGTCGTTTGATCGCGCCAAGTTAGGTGATTTAATTGAAATGGGCATGATTGGCGAAAGCGACGGTTTTTTGTTTGCGACGCAGGCCGGCACAAAATTACTAAACCAAGTCATCTATCACATATTGGATGCATGCGAATGATGCGGTTTTTTTGGATATCTGCTGGGTTTATAGCACTTGCCGTTGGAATTGCTGGTATTGTCCTGCCACTTGTCCCTACAGTTCCGCTGGTTTTGCTTGCCTCTTTTTGTTTTGCAAAATCGTCTAAACGCCTGCACAGCTGGTTGATATCACACAAAACATTTGGCCCTATGATCCATGACTGGAACAGAAGCGGTGCGATTAGTCGAAATGCAAAAAGGGCCGCGACTATTTCAATCATCGCGGTCATAGGTATCTCTGTTGCGGTAGGCGTTCCACAGCATGTAATCATCATACAAATTGTGACACTAACATGCGTGTTATTGTTTATTTGGACCCGTCCAAGTTCGTAGCACTCAGCAGCGCGCACAGATCGTCCAACTGATCCAGCGTTTTATAGGATATCGTTATCGACCCAGCTTCGGTTCCCATTTTATGATCAACAGATACGCGCATGCCAAGGGCTGCTGACAGATCCCCTTCTAATGCCTTTGTGTCAGAGTCCTTGTCCATCATGGGCTTCGACTTGCCAGGTTTTTCGCTTGTGCGATCATCATTCCCTTGGGCCGCTTGTTTCACCAAACGTTCCGTTTCGCGAACAGAAAGTCCACCAGCGATAATTTTCTTTGCTAATTCCGATGGATGATCCGATGTGATCAGCGCCCGCGCGTGACCCGCAGATAATTGACCAGAAACCAGATATTCCTGAACATCATCTGGCAAATTCAACAACCGCAATAAATTGGCGATATGGCTTCGACTTTTGCCAAGAGCTTCTGCAAGTTTTTCTTGGGTATGGCCGAAACGGTCCATCAATTGGCGGTAACCCGCTGCTTCCTCGACAGGATTTAAATCTGCACGCTGAATGTTCTCTATAATCGCAATTTCAAGAACTTCTGTATCCGTAAATTCTCTAACAATAACAGGGACTTGATGTAATTTAGCCCGTTGTGCAGCTCGCCAGCGACGTTCGCCCGCTACAATTTCAAATTGTTGCTGATTACCAGGACGCTGACGTACGATCAACGGTTGGAAAATCCCCTTGGATTTAATGGACTCCGTCAGCTCATCCAATTTTTCTTCATCAAACGTACGGCGTGGCTGATCGGGGTTCGGAAAGACCAGTTCGATTGGAACAGACTTATCTGACCTTGATACACCTACGCTTGATACTGGCTCTTCTGCTTTTAGCGCAACGTCCGCCATTAACGCCGACAAACCGCGGCCCAATCCTCTGCTTTTCTTATCAGCCATGTCGTCTCCTTATGCCGCTGCTGGCGCTGGTGTTGAAATACCCAACAGCTCTTTCGCAAGGGCGCGATACGCACTCGCCCCTTTTGATGCACTATCATATGTAATTACTGGCATGGCAAACGATGGTGCCTCACTCACCCGCACGTTACGTGGAATAATCGTTTTGAACACCAACTCACCCAAATTATCACGTGCGTCCTGCTCAACCTGTTGTGACAGGTTATTGCGGGCATCATACATCGTTAAAACAATCCCCTCGATCCGCAGTGATGTATTCGCGCTGCTTCTAACTTCTCGGATCGTCAGCATCAGCTGTGACAGACCTTCGAGCGCGAAAAATTCACTTTGCAAGGGGATTAAAACGGAATCGGATGCCACCATCGCGTTCACAGTCATCAAATTCAACGAAGGCGGACAATCAATTAGGATATAATCAAACTGAAACTCTGTCATTGCCGGCTGACGCAGGGCGTCGTGCAATAAAAAGCTGCGTTTTTCATTCGAAACGAGCTCCATATCCGCGGAACTTAGGTCGACGGTCGATGGAACAATAAACAAACCTGCCTGATTGGTGGGATATATCACATCGTTTAATGATACATCATCCAACAACAGCTCATAAGTCGTTAGGGTGCGGTCTTCTAACTCGATACCCAATCCAGTGGAGGCGTTACCCTGCGGATCAAGGTCAATAATCAAGACTCGCTTCCCAAACTCTGCAAGCGCAGCCCCAAGATTTATCGTGGTCGTTGTCTTTCCAACGCCGCCCTTTTGATTGGTTATCGAAATAATTTTTGGCCGGTTTGCCGCCAATATGTCAGACACGCGAAAGTCCCCTGATTTTTAGTATCACCGCATTGCTATCTGTTTCACTTTTAATCGCATCGTAATCAAAAGACCAATGATTCTGAGCTGTTTCAATTTCAGAAGCCCAGATTTTTCCCTTCTGAAACAAGAATGTTGTGTTCGGATCTGAAAACCCCTGCGCAAGCGTGAACAGATCTGTTAGCGACGCCAGTGCCCTTGCAGAAACGATTCCCGATATTGGGATTTGCGCGTTTTCTATACGTTCATTTATGACTTTTGCGTTCGATAGACCAAGCTCTCGTATCGCTGTTCGTAGGAAAACCGATTTTCTTTTGTCTGACTCGACCATAGTCACATTGATTTGATGCCCGTCTCCTTGGGCCAAAGTGGCAATAACAATACCGGGCAATCCACCACCAGAACCAATATCTGTCCAGGTTAATGATCGTACGTCTACAGCGGCGACGTAAACTTGCGCAGAATCAATGATGTGCCTGTTCCAAACATCAGGCAGTGTGCTTTTGGCGACTAAATTTATTGACGGGTTCCATTTCTGGATAAGCGCTTCATAAGCACGTAACTTATCATATGTTTCACGTGAAACATTTTGTCCGCATAATTCATTGCTCATGCTGACTTCCGCTGTCGTTGGCCCTTTTTCAACCTTGAAAGCAGGAGCAGCAACGCTGCTGGTGTAATTCCGTCAACTTTTGCGGCTTGACCAAGATTCGATGGTCTAGCGCGTGAAAGCTTCAGGCGTAATTCAGATGAAAGACCCTCGATCGCTTCATATTCGAAATCAGACGGAATTTTCATACCCTCGTCCTTTTGAATAGCTGCGATATCAAGTTTTTGGCGATCAATATAATTCGCGTAAAGCGCGTCCTTGGAAATCTGGTCTGCGATTTTGTCGTCAACATTATTAAGATCATCATTCAACGGCTTCAGGTCTTTGAACGTAACATTAGGGAATGCAAGAACCTGAAGTAGGTTACGACGTGTGCCGTCTTGATTAATATCTATACCAGCGGTTTGGATTTGCTTTGGTGTGTATGATGAATTTTCGAGTATTTCACGACATTCACTCAACTGAATTGATTTTTCTTGGTATGCGTTAGCACGCAGTTCGGAGCAAAATCCTCTATCAATCGCCAACGGCGTCAATCGTTGATCTGCATTATCGGCGCGTAGCGATAAACGGAACTCGGCCCGTGATGTGAACATACGGTAAGGCTCTGTGACACCCCGCGTAATAAGATCATCAACCATGACACCAATATAACTGGTTGACCGCGAAAATTCGACCGATTCCATTTCCCTTACGGCTGCAGCCGCATTCATGCCCGCGACCATACCCTGTGCCGCGGCTTCTTCATACCCAGTTGTACCATTTATTTGCCCAGCCAGCTACAAACCACACACGTCCTTTAATTCCA
>CAXACF010000189.1:0-4591 GCA_963967125.1 uncultured Rhodobacterales bacterium
GGGCAGAGTGTTCATGGTAGAACGCCGCGCGTCGTTCTCACCGTTGTGCAACGACATGAACAAAACGAATTATGGCGGCGCGGTACGATACGTGGATGATTGCGCTTAGTACTGACCGATTTTTTTCGCGCCCTTGTAGAAAATCTGCTTCAACGCCTCATTCGCGTTGTCGCGAAAATCAACATCATGCGGTTGCATCAATCCTGTGGGGCGGGGTGTGTGTTCATGATATTTATGCGTATCCGTTCCGCGTGCCTGTTGGACATAAATTTTGCCATGAACAGAATCCACATCTGCCCCAATATAGGATTGGATCGCAAAACCAATGCGGCGATGTTTTGATGTATTGTGTCCTGATCCATGCACGACCCAAGGGTGATGCAGTGACAATTGACCGGGGCGCAGTTCGATCGGGACGGTAACGTCTTCTGGGACGTCCATCACAGTTTGCCCGCGCGTCAGAAGATTATCTTTGCCATAGGTGTCGACATGTTCGCGTTGGCCTGCGTGATGGCTGCCTTCCCACATGTACATACATCCGTTTTCCGTTGTCACATCGGATAGGGCCAGCCATGCGGTCACCCAATTAAACGGTTCCAATCCAATATAACGCGCGTCTTGGTGCCAACTGATAAACCCTTTTTGTTCGGGCTCTTTTACAAACAACGTGGTGCCGCCCACCAAAATATTTGCTCCAATCAGGCTTTCGACCGCATCAAGGATTTTTGGATTATGCGCAATGCGATCAAACAGGGGGGTCACATAATGCACATTGTTGCGATTGCGCCCTGCAACTGCGTCGGGGTGTGAGGCCTCAAGCGCCTCAAGCTCGGCACGTAATTCGGCCGCTTCCTCGGGCGTGAAAATGTCAATGGGGGCAACGTATCCGTTTTCATTATAAAATGAAATTTGTTCTGGGCTTAGTGCGGGCATCTCGACCTCATTTCAATTTTTGCCGAGTGTTCCAGACAATGCCTATTCTGGCAAGCGATTTACGCATCATTTCTATGCTGTTTAAACATGGCCTCTTACCAACCTGATAAATCTAGGATAGCGATGTAGGGACAAATCTTTGGAAAGATATATTTCAGATGCAGCAGATCCACGGCATTGGGTTGAAAATTGGCGCCATTGCATTGTTCACGGTGATGTTTGCATTGGTCAAGGCGCTGTCAGAAACGATCCCCGCGGGGCAGGCTGTATTTTTCCGATCCGCCTTTGCGATCCCTGTGTTATTCGCATGGCTCATGATGCAGGGCGAATTGGCAGGCGCGGTAACTGTCAAATCCAAGCGCGCGCATGTGTGGCGTGGATTCGTTGGAACAGCGGCCATGGGGTTGAATTTTACGGCGGCGGGATTTCTTCCCTTGCCTGAAATTACGGCCATTGGTTTTACAACACCGCTGCTGATTGTTGTGTTCGCCTCGGTGATGTTGGAGGAAAGGGTGGGGGTTTACAGGATCAGCGCCGTTTTGGTTGGTTTGATCGGTGTTCTGATAATTGTCGAACCACGCCTCACCTTTGGCGAAATGGACCCCACCCAAGACGCCATGATGTTGGGTGTCATTCTGGCGATTACGGCTGCCGCCTGTGCTGCATTGGCGCAAATTCAAATCCGAAAAATGGTTCAGGTGGAACGCACCTCGGCGATCATTTTCTATTTTTGCATAACGGCCAGTGTGTTTTCCCTAAGCACGGTTGGAACATGGGTGTGGCCCAATTTAACACAATTCTTAATCCTAATTCTGATTGGGATTTTGGGCGGGGTTGGGCAAATTATGTTGACCACGGCCTATCGTTATGCGCCCGCATCTGTCATTGCCCCATTCGATTATACGGCGATGATCTTTGCGCTTGGGATTGGCTATTTTGCCTTTGCCGAATTGCCCAGTGCACAGATGATATTGGGTGCGGGCATCGTTATTGCCGCGGGTGTTTTTGTGATCCTGCGCGAGGCCCGATTGGGTTTGCGCCGCGGTCAAGCGCGTCGTGCAAAACCACCACCCGCACTGTAACGCCGTTTAGGCAACCAATTTACCTTCAAGTTTTGTCAGAAATGACAAACAGGCATCTAGCTGCGACAGCTCAATAAATTCATCGGGTTTGTGGGCCTGTTCAATTGATCCGGGGCCGCAAACCACCACGGACATGCCAAGGGCTGCAAAAATCCCCGCCTCGGTTCCAAAGGGCACGACATCGGCGTGGTTCTGACCCGTTAATTCAAACACGATGTCGCGGGCCTCATTTTTGTCAGTTGGTTCCAAACCAACAACCTCTCCGACGATTTCGGTTGTGATATTTGCGTTTGGATCGCGACGCTGCATTTCGGGGCGCAGTGTGTCGTTCACATAGGTTTCAATCGTCTCTTTGACATAGGTGAAATCTGTATCTTGGACAGGGCGAAATTCCCAATCCATACTGCAATTTTCAGGAATTACATTGTGAATATGACCACCCGTAATCCGCCCGATGTTTAGGGTAGTCCACGGCGGATCAAAACGGCTATTGTCAGGTGCGCGCGCCTGCAAATTTTGCGCAATATTCATCAATTTTGTGCCATAGCGCAGTGCGTATTCAACCGCGTTCAACCCAATGTTGGGCATGGAACCATGTCCCGCTTTCCCATGGAAATGCGTTGTGTATTCACAGCATCCCTTATGCCCCTCAATCGCCTTCATGCGCGTGGGTTCCCCGATGATGGCAATGCGGGGCGTGATCCCTTGTTCTTGTAACCATTTGGCCAAACCCTGCGCCCCAATGCACCCCGTTTCCTCGTCATAGGTAAAGGCGAAATGCACAGGGGTCTTTAGGGGTAAGTTTGCGTAATCATGCGCCTTGCTCAGGCAGGCGGCGATAAACCCCTTCATGTCACATGTCCCCCGCCCATATAGCCGCCCATCGCGTTCGATCATGTCAAAGGGGTCATGGCTCCAATCCTGATCTGCAACAGGCACCACATCCGTATGGCCCGAAAGCAGGACGCCGTTTTCATGGCCCTGACCAAGGGTTGCGAACAGATTTGCCTTTTTCCCATCAGGGGAATGGTTCAAGGAAACATCTGCACCCAAATGATCCAGATAATCAGCCAAAAATTCAATCATCTGCAGATTGCTATCAGCCGAAACTGTCGGATAGGCGATCAGTCGCCGCAACATATCCCGCGTTTGGTTTAGATGGTTCATCCTAAATCTCTTTGACAAAGAGTTTTCGTTCCATATTGGCCATCGGTTTTGCGGGTCCATCTGGGGTAATCAATATGGTTTCTGTGGTTTCCAAGCCCCAATCCTCCATCCAAAGTGCAGGCATGAAATGAAACACCATACCTGGTTCCAAAACGGTCTGATCCTCGGTTCGAATGGATGCGGTGCGCTCTCCCCAATCTGGCGGATAGCTGAGACCAATGGGATATCCCATGCGGCCACTGCGTTCGATCCCGTGACGCGCCAAAACAGACATAAAGGCATTGGCAATATCGCATGTTCGATTGCCTGCACGTGCGGCGTTTAAACCTGCCTCAATCCCTTCCAACTGTGCGGCCTCGACACGGCGCACCTCATCCGATGGGGTGCCCAAATACACTGTTCGACACAGCGGCGCATGATAACGCCGATAACAACCAGACAGTTCAAAAAACGTCGCCTCATCCGCGCGCATTGGTGCGCCATCCCACGTTAGGTGCGCAGCCGTTGCATCCATGCCCGATGGGGTCAGGGGCACAATCGCCGGGTAATCCCCCCAATCGTCCCCAACACCCGAGATGCCCGCATGCATGATATCGGCGACCAAATCATTTTTGCGCACACCGGGGGCTGCGCGGTCAATGGCGGTGGTGATCACTTTTTGCGAAATGCGTGCAGCCTTTTCGATAAAGGCGATTTCGTCCGCTGATTTGATCAGGCGTTGCCAATTCACCAATGCGGTTGCATCGATCACCGTTGCCTTGGGCAATTCAGCGGTCAAAACCAAATGCGCCTTGGCCGAATAATAATAGTTTTCCAATTCAACGCCCAATCGCGCGGTTTCGTATCCCATGTCTTTGATAATGCGGGCCAGATCTGCCATGGGGTGAAACTCAGTCGATTGAATGAAATGATCGCCATACCCGATAATGTTTTCGTGCGACATCCAACAGGTGCGGCGTCCGCCGAACATATCCATCATGCGCCCCCACCAAATGGGATCACGATCCAACGTGACAATCACGCCCTGATGCACGTAAAACGACCATCCATCATATCCTGTCAACCAGGCCTGATTAGACGGATCTGTAACAAACAAAATGTCGATCCCACGCTCTGCCATCGCGGCGCGGGTCAGGGATAATCGGCGATCATATTCGGATTTGGAAAAGGCGGAGTGGGTCATTGTCGGGCACCAAGTTGGGGTATGTTTTCCAACTTTGACGGCCTTTGCGCGCTTGCGTCAAGACTTTGGTTTCAACCGTTGTCGTGTAAGTTCAACGAACCAATCCGTACCATAGGCCAAGGCATCGTCGTTAAAATCATATCCGCTGTTGTGCAAGGGTGCGCTATCGCCGTTTCCGATGATCACAAAGGCCCCAGGTGCAAGCGTTAATGCGCGTGCAAAATCC
>CAXACF010000190.1:0-4521 GCA_963967125.1 uncultured Rhodobacterales bacterium
GATTTGTGCAAACCGTGTACGGCGTGCGGTTCCAGCCTGCATGGATTTCATGTCAATCGGCGCAAGTTTTGCGATGGTTTCGGGCGTTGCGGATCCATATAGATCAAACACCGCACGGGCATCGGATACATTCACCACCATACTGTGTATATCCCCAAGTGCCGCAATCAAATCGGCAACCATCTGATCCGCCTGATCATAGGCGCAGACGATCATCAATTCATCTGGTGACATCCACAGAATTTGACCCACATCTGCATCCGTTACCGCCAATGTCGCAGGCACGCCTGCCCCCATCACGGATTTCACGGCCTTTTGCACGCCCGCATCCGCCAGATCACCACGCAGTGTGATCATGCCAGTTGCAGGGGCCTCTGACACATCAACATAGCCTGTTGCACGTGCCCCATTCATTGCAGTTTGGATATTAGACATTTTGCTTTGCCCCTTCTGCATCATAAAAGACCTGATCGACGATTTTCGCCTTCACCAATGATCCATCAACCTTATTAAATTCAATCACCTCGCCCATGCGATCAGGACCATTGTGAACAAGGCCCATGGCGATCCCACGCCCCAAGGTTGGCGAATAATAGGTTGAGGTCACGCGCCCTTGGGTATTGCGTTGACCATTGGCGTTGGTTCCAGGCGCAACCGCATAGGACCCATCAGGCAGGACAGACCCATCCAATGTTTCCAAACCGACCAATTTCCAGCGATCGGGGGATACCATATGGCTGCGCTGTTGGGCGCGTTTGCCAAGGAAATCCTCTTTCTTTTTCGAAATGGCCCATTGCATGTTCAAATCTTGGGGGATGACCGTGCCATCGGTTTCATCCCCAATCATGATGAACCCTTTTTCGGCACGCATCACGTGCAACGCCTCGGTCCCGTAGGGCATGACGTCAAACTCAGCACCCGCCTCAAGCAAGGCGTCCCAGAACGCGCGTCCCTCATTCGCAGGAACCGCGATTTCATAGGACAACTCGCCCGAGAATGAGATGCGATACACCCGCGCCTTGAACCCGCCAAGTGTTCCATCGGCCCATTGCATGAACCCAAGCGCGTCTTTGGACACATCCATGCCGCCCAGTTTTTCCAACACTTTACGTGCGTTCGGACCCACAACAGCAACTTGGGCGAATTGTTCGGTCATGTTCGCAACATAGACTTTCCAATCCCACCATTCGGTTTGCAGCCATTCTTCCATATGCGCATGGATACGGTCCGCCCCACCAGTGGTGGTGTGGCACAGCCAAGTATCCTCATCAATGCGGGCAACAACCCCGTCATCAATCAGGAACCCGTTTTCAGAACACATCAACCCATAGCGGCATTTGCCGACGGCCAGATTGCTCATCATATTGGTGTACATCATATCCAGGAATTTGCCGGCATCTGGCCCCTTAACCACCAATTTACCCAAAGTTGATGCATCAAGCAGACCCAAGGATTTGCGCGTCTGCAGGATTTCACGCTCAACCGCTTGGGCGCGAGTTTCTGATCCCCGACGATAGCAATAGGCACGGCGCCAATGACCCACGGGTTCGTAATCGGCCCCGTTTTCATCGTGCCATCCCTGCATGGGTGTTTGACGTAAGGGCTGGAACACCTCATCCCGCGCCGCACCCGCAATCGAACCCATTGAAATTGGTGTATAGGGCGGACGGAAGGTTGTGGTACCCACATTTGGAATATCGGCATTCAATGCATCTGCAAGAGTTGCCAAGCCATTGATATTCGACAATTTACCCTGATCTGTTGCCATACCCAATGTTGTATAACGCTTGGTATGCTCAACGCTTTCATACCCTTCACGCGCGGCCAGTTGAACATCGCTGACCTTAACGTCGTTTTGGAAATCCAACCAGGTTTTCATACGTAGTTTATCACCGGCCCCTTGTGGCATCAGCCACACGGCCTCAACCGCGTTTTCGCCCTGTTCACTTGCTTCTGGCACACGGGTGCTTGGCGCCTTGTGACCCAAGGCTTTGACCGCCTCTTTGGCACGTGAAGTGGCATCGGCCAGAACCGCAGATAGGGCCAATTCCCCGTTCGCCGATCCCGCAGGTGTCACAAAGCCTTCGCCGTTTTGATCGGTTGGACGACGGTTCAGATCAGGGCGGAACATGACCGCCTGATCATCCCAGTTCAACTTACCACCGCAATGGGAATATAGGTGCACAACAGGCGACCAACCGCCCGACATGGCGACCGCGTCACATGCGATTTCCTCAAGCACACCGCCTGAACCCGCCTGCGCACAGATGGCAACCCCTGTCACACGCTTGCCACCCTTAACCTTGGCAATCGCCTTGCCGTTTTCAACGCGAATGCCCATTTCACGGGCGATGTCGGCCAAACTGCCTGCGCCATTTGCACGGGCATCCAGAATAGCAGGCACATCCAATCCCGCCTGTTTCAGCGCAATCGCCGTGCGATAGGCATCATCGTTGTTTGTGACAACAACCGTGCGATCCCCAACCGCAACACCCCAATTTACAACGTAATCACGCACGGCAGAAGCCAGCATGACACCGGGAATATCATTGCCTGCAAAACTAAGCGGGCGTTCAATCGCGCCTGTGGCGGTAATGATCTGACCTGCACGAATGCGCCATAGGCGATGACGTGGGCCTGTGACCTTCGGCGCGTGATCGCTAACGCGTTCATAGCCCAGCAAATATCCATGATCATAAACCCCTGCCCCCATCATGCGGGTTTTCAGGGTGACATTGTCCATCGCGCCCAGTTTTTCCAAACTGTCGTTGACGAAATCCTCGGTAGATTGTCCACCAATTTCGCCACCATCGACAACGGCGCGGCCACCCCAATGGGCGGTTTGCTCCATGACCAATACGGACGCCCCACTTGCCGCCGCAGTACGCGCGGCCTGTAGGCCCGCGATACCGCCACCGATCACAACAACGTCGTAAAACGCATAAAGGTGTTCATAGGTGTCCGCGTCCTTTTCCGTAGGCGCCTTACCCAAACCTGCAGATTGACGGATAAAGGGTTCGTAGATGTGTTTCCAAAATGGACGGGGATGAATGAACATCTTGTAATAAAAACCCGCACTTAGGAAACGCGCGAACAATCCGTTCACGGCCCCAATATCATATTCCAATGACGGCCAGTGGTTTTGTGATCCAACACTTAGGCCATCAAACAATTCGGTTGTTGTGGCGCGTTGGTTGGGTTCAAATTTTGCGCCCTCACCCATGTTCATCAGGGCATTGGGTTCTTCGGCGCCTGATGCGACGATGCCGCGGGGACGGTGATATTTGAACGAACGGCCCACCAACATTTGGTCATTTGCCAACAAGGCAGAGGCAAGCGTATCGCCCTCATGCCCGAAAAGGCGTTTGCCGTTGAAATTGAATTCGACTTGGCTTGCGCGGTTGACCAAACGGCCGCCTGTTTTCAAACGCATGCTCATGAGAAATCCCTCCATGACCAACCAGGGCGTTTTGCACTGATTTTGTCTTTGATCTCTTGTGGGGGTTCAAAGGTTTGGGCGGAATAGGTGCCAAAAACCTCAAGGCTTTGGGTGCAGCGTGCGGCGTGGAACCACTTGCCACAGCCATAGACATGCCGCCAGCGTTCAAAATGCACGCCTTTTGGGTTTTCGCGCATGAACAAATAGGCCTCAAAATCCTGATCACTTGATCCAGGACCATAGCGTTTGATATGCGCCTCGCCCCCTGGGCTAAGCTCGGTTTCTTCACATTTCGCGCCGCAATAAGGGCATTCCAATAATAACATCTCAAACCCTCCTTAGTGCGCCACGCCTGCGGCAACGCTTTCGTCGATGAATTTGCCTTCACCGAAACGCCACATTGTGAATTCATCGGCCAATGGCGATGCACCTTTGGCCATCAATTCGGCCATGGCCCAACCTGATCCTGGGATCGCCTTAAATCCACCTGTACCCCAGCCACAGTTGATGAACATATTTTCAACGGGTGTTTTTGAAATGATGGGCGAACGGTCGCCTGTCATATCCACAATCCCGCCCCATTGGCGCAGCATTTTTAGGCGGCTGATCATCGGGAATGTTTCAACCAAGGCACGCACGGTTTCTTCGATATGGTGGAAAGATCCGCGTTGGGTATAGTTGTTGTACCCATCCGCACCCCCACCGATGACCATTTCACCCTTGTCCGATTGGGACATATATCCATGCACCGTGTTGGCCATCACAACCACATCCATGCAGGGTTTGATTGGCTCAGACACCAGCGCCTGAAGTGCGACAGATTCAATTGGCAAACGGAACCCCGCCATATCGGCCAAAACACCCGAATGGCCCGCAACCACAACGCCCAGTTTGTCGCAATCAATCGCGCCCTTAGTCGTGTCAACGCCGATCACCTTGTCCCCGTCACGACGCACGCCTGTGACTTCGCATTGCTGGATGATGTCCATGCCCATATCAGAACAGGCGCGTGCATATCCCCAGGCCACCGCATCGTGACGTGCGGTGCCTCCGCGTGGCTGCCACAGCGCGCCCAACACAGA
>CAXACF010000191.1:0-4501 GCA_963967125.1 uncultured Rhodobacterales bacterium
CATCTGCGCGCAGGGTCGCACGTGGCGTTTCAACCATAACCCCTAATTTATAGGTGAAATCCGTGCCGCGTTCATTACGTACGGCGGCAGCAACCGCATCAATGCGATTGCGCACCAACTCAACTTCGCGCTTGGCACTGACCAAGGGGATCATGATTTCGGGCACAACTGTTTCGCCGTCTTGGGCAGATTCAACAGTTGCCTCAAAAATCGCGCGCGCCTGCATTTCATAAATCTCTGGCACCTTGATGCCCAATCGAACGCCGCGCATGCCCAACATGGGGTTGTATTCACCCATCGATTCGACCCGTTGTGTCACGGTGGACAGGGGTAAATCCAACGCCTCGGCCAGATTCAGCAAACCCGCACGATCAGTCGGCAAAAATTCATGCAAGGGCGGATCAAACAGACGAATGCATACGGGCAACCCCCGCATGATACGGAACAATTCGATGAAATCGGCGCGCTGCATCGGCAACAAACGGTCCAAAACGGAACGTCGATCATGCGCCGCATCCGCGAAAATCATTTCACGCATCACAGTCAATCGATCAACGTCGAAGAACATGTGTTCCGTGCGGCATAGCCCAATGCCCTGCGCATCAAAATTGCGCGCGGTCTGTGCATCCCGCGGGGTATCGGCATTTGCGCGCACGCGAATATCACAATTCGCAGCAGCCCATTTCATGAATGTCTGAAAACTATCATCCAGTGCGGCTTCCACCATCTTTGGCTGACCTGCCAAAACCTGACCATTCGTTCCATCAATGGTGATGATGTCGCCTTCGGCAAATGTGCGACCGTCGGGAGTTGTTAGGCGTTTTTTGGATGGCTGAAATTTAATATCCGATGCCCCAACCACGCAGGGCAATCCGATACCCCGCCCGATCACAGCCGCATGGCTGGTCATACCGCCGCGTTCTGTCAACACACCCGCAGCCGCGTGCATGCCACGAATATCCTCTGGACTGGTTTCACGACGCACCAAAATACACGCCTCACCACGTGCTGCATGCGCTTGGGCTGTTAGGGCATCAAACACAATCTTGCCGCTAGCGGCACCCGGACTGGCGGCAACAGCGGTGGCCAGAACATCACGCTTCGCCTCTGGGTCGATTTGACGGTGCAACAATTCACCAAGCGCACGTGGGTCAATGCGCATCAGCGCCTCTTGTTGCGGGATGATCCCATCTTCCGCCAGTTTAACCGCAATCCGCATCGCCGCATTCGCGCGTCGATTGACACGAACACCATCTAAAATGAACAATTCGCCATTTTGAATCGTAAATTCAATCTGCATTTCTTCGCGCAGGCGATGTCGCATCAGCTTGGCCTGTTCAACCAATTTTGCGAAAATTTCAGGCTCGCTATCCTCAAGTGACGGACCACGCGGATCGTGCGCGAGGAACAATGCCTTGCTGTGCTGTTCCAGCGCGTCGCGCCCCTGACTTTGGCGGGCATAGCGTCCCATGATGCGCTCTTCGCCCGTATTGCCATCAACCAGTTGCAGGACACCAGAACCGCTTTCCCCCTGACCAATGCCAAAGGCCATTTTTTGCACAACCAACCCCAAACCTGCATCTGCCGGTGCGCCCTTTGCTTCGCGCAATAGGCGCGCGGTTGTCCCCTCCCATGCACGCGACATTGAACGCAAAACTTCTGTCAGTTGGTCTGAAATACGCTGCGGGAATTCTTCGCCTGTTTCGTCGGAATAGGCATGCAGTGCCGCTGCCAATGCGGCCTGATCTTGGCCCTCGATATGTTCAAATGCGTCTGGGTCCAAGCGGGCCACATTGATCGAATAAGATTGAACAAACCGCAGATAAAGATCAACGGCGGCCTCTTGACCCAATTTATCGGACAGTTCGACATAACGTGCATCGTTCATGCCGATGTTTAAAATCGCACTTGGTCCACCCCAATCCGCACTTTCAGAGGATGGGCGCACACATAAAATATCATCAGGCGAAAACTGATTTAGGATCGTGTCCAAATCGGGTTTATGGCCTGCCGCAATGGATTTCACCATTTCAAAAGATAGGGCAACAGTTGACGGAACAGGCAAATCCAAACGCACAAGACGTTGAAGACATTTGGCGCGACCACCATGGGTTGGTGTCGCAATGGGGGCTGTTGGTGTGATCAGGTCAATAGTCGGCATATCGTGCTGCACTGCGGCGTTAATCGTATCGCCGCAGCATAGCGAAGTGTGTCCATCAATCAAGAAAAAGCTGCACAGTGACGCAGGGTGAGGCAGCCTAGGCCGCCTCAATCCGTCCTAAATCGGCAACGCGGGCGCAGGTATTGCGCACCTGTGACAAAAGGTTGAGACGATTGCGGCGCACAATTTCATTGTCTGAATTCACCTGAACCGCTTCAAAAAATGCATCAACGGGCGCGCGCAGGGCCGCCATTGCCCCCATTGCGGCGGCAAAATCCTCTGCCTGCATGGCTGCGTCAATTTTCGGCCCCTGTGTTTCAAGTGCACCAAATAAGGCACGCTCTTCATCCGTTTCGGCAAATTTCGCATCCGCGCCAAACGAATATTCAACACCGTCTTTTTCTTCTGCTTGGGTCAGAATGTTGTTTGCACGACGGAACCCTTGGACCAAGTTTTCGCCATCCTGTGATGCGAGGAACTCGGACAGGGCCTCGGCCCGTTTTACCAGCAACGCGATGTCGTCATGCCCATCCATCGCCACGCAGGCGTCAATGACATCATGACGGATGCCGCGATCACGCAGATATACCTTTAGTCGGTCATGGAAGAAGCCCAACAAATCAGAGGCAACAGCAGATGCATTTTCGACATTTGCAAAATGCGCTATATGTTCGACTGCTGCATTCAACAATGGCAGTCGGATTTGATTTTCCAACACCAACCGAATGATCCCCAACGCCGCACGACGCAAGGCGAATGGATCCTTTGATCCCGTTGGTTTTTCGTCAATCGCCCAAAATCCGCACAGCGTATCCAATTTATCCGCCAGCGCGACTGTCGCGGAAACGGCCTCGGTCGGGACATCGTCTGATGGTCCCAATGGTTGCCAGTGTTGCTCACAAGCATTGGCAACCTCCTGTTCGACGCCTGCAGCCTGTGCGTAATAGCGGCCCATCAATCCCTGCAATTCAGGGAATTCATAAACCATTTCCGATGACAAATCCGCCTTGGCGATGCCCCCGGCCTTCTGTGCCAAACCTGCATCCGCAGATGTCGCAGCGGACAGATCACCCGCAAGGGCAACAATGCGATCAATGCGGTCCTTTTGGCTGCCCAACTTATTGTGGAACGTCACATTTTCCAATCGCGCGGTCCACGCGGTTAGGCCGTCGTTTTGCGCGACGCGCAAATCATTTTCCCAAAAGAATTTTGCATCGGCCAAACGTGCAGACAAAACCTTTTGATTGCCTGCAAGGATGGTTGCGCCCTGATCCGCAGTTTCGCGGTTCGCAACGGTGATAAAGCGCGTGATTTTGCCCGATTTCGTATCCCGTACCGAAAAGAATTTCTGATGTTCGCGCATCGATGTTTGCAAAACCTCTGGCGGCAGTTCCAAAAATTCTTGGTCAATTTCGCCCATCAACACCACGGGCCATTCCACCAATCCCGAAACCTCGGCCAACAAACCTGCATCCTCGACAACGTCTAGGCCGCTTGCAAATGCAATATTCGTCGCGTCCTGCCAAATCATTTGCGCACGCTCTTCAGGGTCCAGAATAACGTGTTCCTTTTTCAGTGAGGCCGCATAATCGTCAAATCCAGATACAGTTATCGGTGCACCCGATGACATGAACCGATGCCCCATGGTTTGGTTGCCACTTTCAATGCCATCAATATTCACGGGGACAACTGTGGCATCCACATCATCATTTAGCACACAGATAATCGAATGCAGTGGACGAACCCACCGCAGGGAACCTGACCCCCAACGCATTGATTTTGGCCATGGGAAATTGCGAATGGCATGCTCTAACACTTCGGCAATGATGTCGGCGGCTGGACGACCTGGTTTTTCGATGGTTGCGAAATACACCTGACCCTTTTTCTCGTCCCGCACTTCTAGTTGATCTTTGCTCAGCCCTGCGCCACGCAAAAATCCCTCAATCGCTTTTTCAGGGGCGTCAACGCGCGGACCTTTGCGTTCCTCAAGAACAGTTGGGCTTTCGCTTAGCACATCTTCAACCGCGAGCGTCAGGCGACGCGGCGTTGAAAACGCGGCCGCACTTGCATAGGTCAACCCTGCATCGACCATCCCATTTGTGATCAATTTCTTCAAATCGTCTGCAGCACGGCGTTGCATGCGCGCGGGAATTTCTTCTGAGAAAAGTTCAATCAATAGGTTTGGCATTCTTAGTCCCTTTCAGGGCAATTTGGATCTTTGGGTGATCCGTCATATAATTTGTCACCACATTCGTTCACTTCGTGCCAGACGTATCCACGGCCATCAGCATAAATTGCAACAACGCGGTCGATCCCGTATTCGATATTACGTTGACCCCA
>CAXACF010000192.1:0-4496 GCA_963967125.1 uncultured Rhodobacterales bacterium
TGCAGGAGCAAGTGGATAAGGGCAACATTCGCTACTTTGGCCTATCGAACGAAAGCGCATGGGGCACGTCTCAATGGTTGCGCCTTTCGGACACATATGGGCTGCCGCGCGTTCAAACCATGCAAAACGAATATTCGTTGCTATGTCGTCTGTATGATACGGATATGGCTGAATTGTCGGGTTATGAGGATGTGGGTTTGATCACCTTTTCCCCGCTCGCCGCAGGGTTGCTTAGCGGGAAATATCAGGGGGATCAGGTGCCTGATGCATCACGCAGATCATTTGTGAATAATCTGGGTGGGCGCGTCACGCCACGCGTTTTCGATGCGGTTGATGCCTATTTGGCCGTTGCACAGAAACACGAAGTTGATCCGGTCCACATGGCGCTGGCATGGTGTCACACCCGCCCCTTTATGTGTTCCGCGATTTTTGGGGCGACCACCATGGATCAGTTGAACCATATCCTTGATGGCGCAAATGTTGAGTTGAGCCAAGAGTGTTTGGATGATCTAAACGCGGCCCACAAAGCGCATCCAATGCCCTATTAAGACGGCAGAAATTTTGCTAAAACTGCACCCATTTCGCGCGATGTAATCCGTGCCTCGCGCACGACGCGATCAAAGTGGCTTGAAAACCCCTCGATCCGCTGGCTATCGCGAAAGGCCATATAGTTTTGGCCCAAGTACAGCACCGCAAGTTGCGGACCAAAAACCGTCATCGGGGATGAATAGATCATCCGCGCGTCATAAAGATAAACCCGCATCCGTGGATAGAGTTGATCGACCAATTCAATCATGCGTTCGATTTGTGCAATCCTGACACTGCAGGGCAGGGTGCGATAATACCCTTCGGTGCGGCACATCGATTCCAATTCGTGCTGCGCGATGACGATTTCAAAATCAGAGCTGGACCCACGCATCCAATCCAACCTATCCCGCGCGGCGTTTATGGCATCTTCTGTCGTACGGCCCAGATGTTCTGTATATTCCCATTCCAACATGTCGTCTGTTTTCAGCATGTCGGGCAGGGTCGCTGGCACATGACGAATTTTATATCCTTGCGCCTGTCGGTGCCATTCAAAGATTTGATCGTCAATCAACGCACGTTCAGCCGTTGTAAGTTCTAAGGACGTTTCCAGCAGCGTTGTTGCGCTTTCTGGGCGTTCGGACAATCCCAGTAACCAATCAGCGGATACATGCAATGCATGGGCACATTCTGCTACCACTTGTGCATTTGGCAGGCGTGCACCTGTATTTGATAACAGCTGCGAAATGGTGGAACGATCCACGCCAATTTTGCGCGCCAGCCCACTTTGTGATTCACCGCGTTCGCCCATCGCGTGTGATAGGCGATCTTGAAACACCTGTGACCGTATGCGTTTGTCGATAATATTGCTCATTTGATGATAAATATCACATAATGTGAATTTTGTTAATCATATTCAGAGTTATGAAAATTTCAGGATAGGTTTAGATTTGCGTCACGAAAGGAGACGCAACCGTGAAACGTTCCATCGAATGGCCAACCCTGATCCTGACGCTGTGCGTCTATGGGGCCTATGCATTTGGTGCCTTCGTGGTTCTTCCTGTGTCTCTTGTGCTGGGCATGCTGATTATGGTGATTGCGGGCGTTTTGCATTCTTCGCTGACGCATGAGGTTCTTCACGGGCATCCATTCAAAAGCGCCATTGCAAACGCGCTATTGGTGTTCCCCGCCCTGATCATTTTCATCCCTTATCTGCGGTTCAAGGATACGCATTTGGAGCATCACCGCGATGAACGGTTGACCGATCCCTACGATGATCCTGAAACGAATTTCATGGATCCACAGGTTTGGGATCAATTGCCAAAATGGCGTCAATCCTTGCACCTGTTCAACAATACCTTGCTGGGGCGGATGTTTTTGGGGCCAGTCTTGTCACAGATTGCCTTTATGCGCGCGGATATCCGTTTGATCTTGGCAGGGGATCGCCGCGTCGCATTGGGATGGCTGTTGCATGTGCCCTCGCTGATTGTGGCCTATGTTATGGTGGCGTTGGTTGCAGAGGTCCCAGTTTGGCTTTGGGTTGTGGCCTCATATCTATCGATGGCCATATTGAAAATCCGCACTTTCTTGGAACACCGCACCCATGACCATCCGCGCGGTCGCAGTGTTGTGGTCGAGGATCGTGGATTGTTGTCCTTCCTCTTTTTGAACAACAACTTTCATTCTGTGCACCATGCGCACCCCAGTGTGCCCTGGTACGCGCTGCCCCGTTTGTTCGCGTCCAAGCGGGATCGGTTTTTGGCGATGAATGATGGCTATCATTTTGGCTGTTATGGTGAGGTCATGCGCAAATTCGCGATCAATCGCAAGGATCCCGTGGCCCATCCCAATTGGTCCCAGAAAACCGTTGATTGATACTGTGATCGTATCAAAAATCTGTTGGTCATTCTGTGTGAAGTCAGGCAGTGTGCCGACATGGAATTGTGGATTTTTGCGACCATCGCGGCAGCGTTTTTTCAAAACCTGCGTTTTATGCTGCAAAAGGTACTTAGCGCGACACGCCTGACACCCGTAGGCGCGACATGGTCTCGCTTTGTTTATTCCGCTCCAATCATACTAACCGCCTTGGCAATCACGTTCGGAACGTTTGAGGTTCCTGTCCCAAAGGTTGGTGATCGCTTTTGGATCGCAGGATTGATTGGGGGCATTTGCCAAATCCTTGCAACCATCTGCGTTGTTGCCCTGTTCAAGGCGCGCAATTTTGCCGTGGGCATTGCCCTGAAAAAAACCGAAACGATTCAAAGCGTTTTTCTGGGGCTGATCATTCTAAACGAACCTGTTGGGTGGGCGGCATTCGCATTGATCCTGATTGGGGTTTTGGGCGTGATCGCCCTGTCGGATAGTGCTGCGCAGTCTGGGGCATTTACGGATCGTATATTTAATCGGGCATCGGGGTTGGGGTTATTATCTGGTCTGTTGTTTGCGGGATCTGCCATCGCCTATCGCGCAACGTCACTTTCGGTGCTGTCTGATGATCCTTTGCTGCGGGCGGGGGTGACACTTGGGTTTGTGGTCACTGCGCAGGCCAGTATCATGTTCATCTGGCTGTTGCTGCGGGACCCACATGAAATCATCCGCGTTCTGCAAACTTGGCGCACAGGGGTATGGGTGGGGATCACGTCGATGGGCGGATCATATATGTGGTTTGTCGCATTCACCCTGCAAAACGCGGCCTATGTAAAGGCGCTGGGGCAGGTGGAATTGATTTTTTCAATCTTGGCCAGTTTTATCTTTTTCAAGGAACGGATCAGCAAAAACGAATTTATCGGAATGGCGCTGATTTCAGCTTCTGTTTTGGGCTTGATCCTGATCCTTTAATCCGTGGGCGGATGGCCGTGTAGCTGAATGAACAGGTTTTCTTCGTCATTGTTTTTATAAAACGGCACGGTGGCAGGGGGTTTGGACGGATCGCCATGGCGTTTGACCTCGGCTAGCACCACTTCGGTGATAAAGGGCAGATCAAATTTGCGTACCTCATCCAACGGTATCCAGCTGAGATGAGACAGCTCATCACAGGCGGCGGAAAAATCATCCAGATCGCTGGCAATGGCGTTTGCGTCAATCATGAAAAAGCGTGCGTCAAAGCGACGAGGGCGACCGGGTGGCGTGATGGCACGGAACACAAATTTCAGCGCGCTTGCATCTGGGACATATCCTCGGTCTGCATATGTTACCCAATCTTCGGGGACGTTATCGTTCCATGTCCCCTTGGTTCCCAGGATCAGGCCCGTTTCCTCCCACAACTCGCGAATGGCCGCCACGCAAAGGGGATGAATAAGGTTTGGATCACTTTGTTCGCCCAAACGTTGGGCGCAGAGATCATCAATGCCCGCTTGAAGCGGGATCTTGGTGTCCTCGGCATCAACGGCCCCGCCGGGAAAGACGAATTTATTGGGCATAAAGGCGGCTTTTGCCCCACGTTGACCCATCAAAACCCGTGTTTCGCCCTGATCCTGACGCAGAACGATAATCGTTGCCGCATTGCGAATTGCCGTTTTGTCCAAGCTATTTTCCCCACATTCATGGGGCGCATCGCCCTATCGGAACCCGTGCATCAAACGTGCCCATTGAAAACCGATCATTGCGCCCTTTAGTCGAGGAAGAAGATAGAGCGATAATCCAACACAGCCAACAGCAAATATTGTAAAAAGAACCAAGGGTTCGGGGCGGTATCTGACAAAAATCATGTGCAGTAAGGGGGCCATCAAATGCCCCACCAACAAAATCGTCAAATAGGCGGGGCCGTCATCCGCGCGGTGATGGTGTAATTCTTCACTGCACACGGTGCAGGTATCATTGACTGTCAAATACCCGCTGAGCAAGGGGCCGCTGCCACATTGGGGACATTTGCGTTTCCACCCCTTTAACACTGCGGGCCTGGTTGGGCGTTCCGCCTTGTTGTTGGTTGGGTTGGACATGGTGGGCCCATTCGGTTTCGTACTCAACAAAGT
>CAXACF010000193.1:0-4469 GCA_963967125.1 uncultured Rhodobacterales bacterium
GATCTTTCGTCATTTTGGCATGCCGCACAAATGCATCGTGAAAGTCGGCACCTGCCATTTTGGCATCTGTAAAATCCACCAGCTCGATTTCGGCCCCAGCAAAGCTTGCATTGCGCAATCGCGCATTGCGAAACGTTGCGTTGTTTGCACGTGCACCCGAAAAATCAGCACCTCCCAGATTTGCACCGTCAAACTTTGCATTAACCAAATAGGCATCAGAAAAATTTGCACCCGACAAATCTTGATCACGGAAGTCCGCAAAGGCCAAATTTTGCCCGCTGAAGTCACAGTCGGCACACATTGTAAAAGCAGGACCTGTCAACAAAAGGGATAGGGTCGTTGCCCATAAAAAGCGATGCAGCATAGGTTATTCACCACAATAATAGTTTGTTGTGATCTTAGCATATCTCACCCTGCCCGTAATCCAAATTTTACGGATGAACAAACCACGGACGGTGAGGATTCGCATTGATCAGTCTTGCTCAACGGCATTATGTTGACACAGCGGCATTGTTCATGACGGAGATGTATTTTGAGCTTTTTGGGAATTGACCTTGGAACATCGGGCCTGCGTGCAATGCTTATGGACGAGGCGGGTTTGGCAATTCGTACGGTCGAGGCCGCCTACAGCACGCGCTCTCCTGCACCCAGTTGGTCAGAACAAGATCCCAAACTATGGATTGATGCGTTGGATGCGGTTGTTGAGGGACTGCGCATCACCGAGCCACGCTTTGCTAATCTTATCGGCATCGGCGTTGCAGGACATATGCACGGGGCAACATTATTGGGCGACATGGGGAATGTTCTGCGCCCCTGCATTTTGTGGAACGACACCCGCGCTGCGACAGAAGCCGCAGCCCTAGATCAAAATCCCGTGTTCCGCGATATTTCGGGCAATATCGTATTTCCTGGGTTCACTGCGCCAAAACTGGCTTGGGTCGCGAAACACGAACCCAAAATTTTCAATCAAACTGCGAAGGTTTTATTGCCCGCAGCCTATCTAAATTACCACTTAACGGGCGACTATGTGGCTGATCTGTCCGATAGTGCGGGCACATCGTGGTTGGATATTCACGCACGCGACTGGTCAAATACGCTTTTGTCCATTGGCGGCATGGACGTGTCCCAGATGCCCAACCTGGTCGAAGGTTGTGACGCCGCTGGTGTGTTACGACAGGATTTGAAACGGAGGTGGGGATTGAGACAGGATGTCGTCATCGCAGGTGGCGCAGGCGATAACGCTGCCGCCGCATGCGGCATCGGTGCATTTAAAGAGGGACAGGGTTTTGTTTCCTTGGGAACATCGGGCGTTGTCTTAATCGCTCGCGATGGATGCTATCCCGCACCTGAAACCGCCGTACATACGTTTTGTCATGCTTTGCCGGCCCGGTGGTATCAAATGGGTGTGATGTTATCGGCCACAGACAGTTTGAATTGGCTGTCCAAGATCACAGGACAAACACCTGCGCACCTTACCAGCGCCTTGCCTAATACATTGCGCGCACCAAGTGCGGTGAAATTCATGCCCTATCTTTCGGGAGAGCGGACACCCCACAATGATGCCAGCGTTCGAGGAGGTTTTCTAAATGTATCCATTCAAAATGATGCCGTTGATTTAACCCAATCCGTTTTGGAAGGCGTCGCCTTTGGTTTACGAGATTCACTCGAGGCCCTTAAACAAACAGGTGCGCTTCCAAGAACACTTTATGCGATCGGAGGCGGTGCAAAATCAGATTATTGGCTGAAGTTATTGGCAACAGTTCTTCAAGTCGAATTGCAGGTGCCCGAGGATGGGGATTTTGGGCCTGCACTTGGTGCCGCGCGCCTTGCTCAAATTGCAAGCTGTGGATCAGATTATAACACTGTTATGCGCAGCCCAACGATCAGCCGTGTGGTTAAACCTGATACCAATCTCATAGACGCCTTTGAACGGGCCTATCAGAATTTTAAACAAAATTTCGCTGCGTATCGTTCGCTAAGTTGCTGATTTAGGCCTCTAACATATACCGCTTGGCGAGTGGTAAACTCACTGCCCCCATGGGGCGCGCTTTGGGACCCAGTGAACCCTCAATAATTTGTGGTACGACCAAGCCTGCCAGATTTTCATTCTTCAGTTCCATTGTAATTCGGTCAACCAAAACTTCCCGCAGATCAGTTGGTAAATTTCCATCAATTAAAACAGCAGGGAAATCGATTATGGAAATCGCACCAGTGATCATTCGCGTAACTGCTGGAACTGCTTCGGCCAGCCAATCTTCCAAAATTTTGGCGTCCAAATTCCAATTTTCGGTTTTTTCGACTATTTCAGCGGCACTACCTGTCGACTCAATAAGACGACGTTCCAATCCGTTTAACGACGCAACATCCACCATTTGACGCCCTCTGATTGGGAAGGGGCCAATCGCGCCTGCATTTCCAGAGGAACCTTTATAAAGCGACCCATTCATCACAACACCCCCGCCGATAAAGTGTCCGAAATAAACATATAAAAAATCGGCAGGAATTTCCGCAGTACCAAAGACCAATTCAGCGCCACAGGCGCAAGAGGCGTCATTCCCTTGGTAGATCGGGAATGGAAATAATTTGGACAATTGGCGACCTAGGTCAAAGTTTTTCCAAGGTCTCATTTTATCTGGATCTGCACCGATAGTGTCCGCCCAATCCCACAAGAAATAGGGGATCGCCATACCCATGCCTGATATTCGATCTACTTCTTCGGGCTCCAAATCCCGTGTGATCTCTGCCGAAGCTATTTCAACAAAGTTCAAGACATCAGCGGGCAGTGGATACGCATAGCTTTTGCGTCGGTGTGCAATTTCTTCGCCCACAAAATTCGTAAGGATCAATTCAACGGAACGCCGCCCGACACTCAGCCCAAAGAAATACACGCCATCAGGTGCAAGAGACATCGGGACCGATGGTTGCCCCACACGCCCGCGCACCTTTTCCCCTTTGGCGATCAGACCATCGCTTTCTAATGCGCGCATGATCACAGATGCCGTTTGCGCCGATAAACCAGTGCGTCGCGCAATTTCCGCTTTGGGCAATGGCCCCTCCCGACGCAGAATTGATAACACAAGTCGTTCGTTGCGTTCCCGCACGCCCGTTTGGTTCGTTCCTTCAATATCAAATTTTGAGGCCTGGTCCGTCATTCTTTACCATCCCGCGTCAGAACTCTGCGGTCTATCGCGTTAATTAACGCCGAAATCAAATCAAAAATCAATAGTAAATAAAGTTGATTTATTTATTGACTAACCTCAAGAATCGTCGCTTAATATCCAGCATTCGAGTGGGGCGTTTGTGAGTGCGCTTCACTCGGCACAACCAATGGGAGAATATAATGAAAAAGTTAATGACAGCGACTGCGATTGCCCTTGTCGCTACTTCTGGCGCCGCGCTTGCGGGCAGCCACTCTACAAGCGCATGCTTGATCACAAAGACAGATACAAACCCCTTCTTCGTAAAAATGCGTGAAGGCGCTGCTGCGAAAGCAGAAGAGCTTGGCATCACATTGAAAAGCTATGCGGGTAAAATCGACGGCGACAACGAAAGCCAAGTTGCAGCCATCGAAACATGTATCGCAGATGGTGCATCAGGTATCCTTTTGACAGCGTCTGACACAGCTGCAATCGTTCCTTCGGTTGAACAGGCGAAAGATGCAGGTCTATTGGTGATCGCGCTTGATACTCCGCTGGAACCAATTGGCGCGGCACACGCAACATTCGCAACAGACAACTTCCTAGCGGGTGAATTGATCGGTCAATATGCAGCAGCAGCACTTGGTGCAGATGCAGCAAATGCAAAAATCGCGATGCTTGACCTTGCGATCAGCCAGCCAACAGTTGGTGTTCTACGTGACCAAGGTTTCCTTAAAGGCTTTGGTATTGACCTAGGTGACCCAAACAAATGGGGCGACGAAACAGACGCGCGCATCATTTGTAATGAGGTCACAGCGGGTAACGAAGAAGGCGGTCGCACAGCGATGGAAAACTGCCTAGCCCAAGATCCGATGATCAACGTTGTCTACACAATCAACGAACCAGCAGCCGCAGGTGCATACGAGGCACTAAAGGCAATTGGTCGTGAAAACGATGTCACAATCGTATCTGTAGACGGCGGATGCCCAGGTGTTAAAAACGTTGCAGACGGTGTGATTGCAGCGACATCACAACAGTATCCATTGTTGATGGCGTCCCTTGGTATCGAAGCGATTGCACAATTTGCAAAAGACGGAACATTGCCTGCAAACACACCTGGCAAAAACTTCCTAGACACTGGTGTATCATTGGTTGCTGCAGAAGCAGTTGATGGTGTCGACAGCATCAATGTTGCAGAAGGTACAAACCTCTGCTGGGGATAATTTCTCCTCCCGATTGGCCCTTGGGCCATCAGGAATTTGGGAGCGGACAATCGTCCGCTCTCAGCATATAATACGACATACAAACTGAAACCGCGGGCGATTGAGGAAG
>CAXACF010000194.1:0-4453 GCA_963967125.1 uncultured Rhodobacterales bacterium
TGCGGGGTGGGCGTGATGAAGACATGCTGAATGGCGGTGTTGATTCCGATTGGCTTTACGGCGATCATGGGAATGACACCCTTTATGGCGAGGCAGGCAATGATGTTATGCGCGGCGGCGATGGGGGTGATCGACTGTTTGGGGGCACCGGAGCTGACCAAATCTATGGTGACGATGGCTATGACCGTATCTACGGGGGCGACGGCAATGACCGCATGCGTGGGGGAATTGGTGATGATAGCATCTATGGAGAGGCAGGAAATGATCACATCCGTGGCGACAATGGACGAGACCGTCTTTTCGGTGGCGATGGTTTTGACACGATAAATGGAGGATCGGGTCAGGATCGCCTGTGGGGCGGAAGCGACAATGACCGTTTAAATGGCGGAAACAGCAATGATCGACTGTATGGAGAGCAGGGGGATGACACCCTGAATGGCGGACGAAATAACGATGTTCTGAATGGTGGCGCTGGCGACGATTATATGATTGGCGGCAATGGGTCAGATCGGTTTGTCGTGCACACGGGTCATGACATGATTGCAGATTTCCAAAACAATCGGGATACGATCGATGTGTCTGAAACCCTAACAACATTCGCAGCGCGGAAAGCTTATGTCGATAGTCATGCGACGATTGTCGGCGGTAATACGATTTTGACAGACGATGTTTCAACTTCGGTTACAATCTTGGGTCTTACAAACATAGCGCAGCTTTATGACGATATCGTGTAACTTCGCGTAATCGACGCACAATATGTCGAGTTTTTGCTTTACGGATGTCGCGAAATAAAGCATCCTGGCATTGACCATGGTGCCTGTGATGCAGGAGAATTGGGAAGTCGGTGAAAATCCGACACTGCCCCCGCAACGGTGAGGGTGGAAGCAAACAAAACCACTGAAGGAATTTGGGAAGGTTTGTTTGTGTGGCACGTGCCATCCGCCCCGAGTCCGGAAACCAGCCTTGGTTAAATGTAACTTTAACCACCATCACGGGGTGTGATGGAGAAAGGCAAACAATGACATTGCGTCATATCTTTAACGATCTTCAATCCCTTGACCACCAAGGTTCTGCCGCCACTACCGCGGCGCGGGCTGGGTATTTTCACTGGATCCTGTCGCAGGCTGATGTCGCAAGCGCGCGGCAGGCGGCGCATTCGGCCATGCGGTGGATGCAACCGACCCCCGATAAATCACAAGCGGCCGCTGAATTCACGCGGATGATTGGGGAAACCGTTGATCTTGCGATACGCACACCCGTGCGCCGCGGTGGGGCCGCAGGGCGTCGCCGGGTTTTGCATTAAAGCCTGCGCAAAAAAATAACGACGCGGGGAGGACGCGTCGTTATTGGATCAAAGCCGCAATGATGGGAGGAATAGTGCGGCTTTCTTTCGGCTTTCGCCTGAAAATTTGATTGGTCCAACTGGGAGGTGTAGGACCAATCAAAAGGGTATGATCGCTGGGAGGCGCGATCAAAACGCCCTTATTTATATGCCGCCTCATATGCGATTGCGCCAATGTTGGCTTTGGATAGGCCAATATCGGACAATTCGCGCGCTGACAGCGATGCCAATTCCGCATAAGTTGTTTTGTAAACGCGACGACGCTCTGCTGCTTCGGACAGTTCTGCAAAAAACGCAGAAACCGCTGCGAACACATTGCCAGATAGAGACTGTGTCTGAGTTGCGTATGCCATTGTTATGTCCTTTTCATATGGCGCTGATGTGTGTGCGCCCGTGTCTGATGCGCTTTATTTAGGGGTGCTTGGGCAATCGAACAACATCCAATGCTGCATTGCGGCTATGCGTATTTTGCAGGGTTCTGGCTTGCGAATGCTGTGATTTGGGAATTCATGGTAAATGCCCGCGCCTTGCGATTTTTCTGACATATATTAGTGGAAAATATTGATCTTTTGCTTGAGTTCGCAGGTATTATTGTGAAATTGCACGTAGAATTGAGATTTTGTGGGAAAGAATTTTATCTATATATAGTAAAATAAATTTAATTATATCAATATATAGATTTTTAAAATTCTGAATTGGCGATTTCTCACATGAATTGCCATTTTTTCCCATAAATTCCCAAATTTTTCTTGCAAAGCGTGTTTTTGCGTGTCATCAATACTTCAGATGAAGACGGGAATTAAAAGGGCGTTAAGACCCGAAATCCCAAAGTCAGGTTTCATACAGGCCCCGCTTTCATCCAATTAGAACTCCGGCGCGTGAGCGAGCAGCACCCCCCCCCAGATGCGCGCGCAGTCGGATGGCCCCGTAAAAGGGGACGATGACAGCGGATTGGGCAGTGGCAGCAGCTCAATCCGCTTTTTCGTTCCAAGGGTCGAAATCAACCGGGGGCAGAAAAAGAGGCGACCAGGGACGTGGCGCGACGGTTTAGAGGCGAAGGTCTACAAAAGGTAGACAGTAAAGGGCGGGTGTCTATCCCGGCCCTGTTTCGTCGTGTCGTGCAGGCCTGTGATCCGAATTGGACTGAGGGACTGGCCCCAGAGTTGGTCATCGTGTACGGCGACACGCGTCGCGAATTTTTAGAATGCTATACGATTGAAGCCATCGAAGAGGTGGATACCAAAATTGATGCATTGCCGCGCGGTTCGGTCGGGCGAAAAACACTTGAGCGTTTGTTCCATGGTCAATCCTTCCCCACATCCATAGATGAAACAGGGCGTTTGGTTTTGCCAGCAAAGCTGCGCCAAAAGATCGGCATAGACAAAGAAGCATATTTTATTGCTGCAGGCGATACATTCCAAATTTGGAACCCCGAGACATACGAGGCGGATCAACAAAAAACCGATGCTTGGTTGCACGATCAGCCAGATGATTTTGATCCACTGACATTCCTTGATGGTGATGGGGGTGCTTGATGTCGGTAACTGACGCATCTCAGGCCGCCTCGAACTCTCCTCATATTCCTGTCTTATTGCGCCCAATTTTGGACCATTGCGCACCGATTTCGGGGGCGTGGCTGGATGGTACATTCGGCGCGGGCGGGTATACGCGTGCCTTGTTGGATGCGGGCGCGGATCGGGTGTATGGCGTTGATCGCGATCCGATGGTGTTTGATATGGCACAAAGCTGGGCTGCGAACTATGGCGACCGATTGAAACTCGTCGAAGGTGTTTTTTCCAAGCTTGATCAATACGCGTCTGACCTTGATGGCGTTGTTTTGGATCTGGGTGTATCGTCCATGCAGTTGGATCAGGCGGAACGTGGGTTTTCCTTTATCAAAGACGGCCCACTTGATATGCGGATGAGCCAATCTGGCCCAAGTGCTGCGGATATCGTGAACACAACTGATGAAGCAGAGTTAGCCAATATTTTGTTCCTGTACGGGGAAGAGCGTGCAAGCCGTCGTATCGCGCGTGCCATCGTCAAACGGCGTGAGGCAACCCCGTTTGACACAACATTGGATTTGGCTGATCTGATTGAAAATGTCCTACCACGGACCAAACCAGGGCAAAGCCACGCAGCAACCCGTAGTTTTCAGGCGCTGCGCATCGCGGTGAATGATGAATATGGCGAACTTTATCGGGGTTTAATGGCGGCAGAACGTGCGTTGAAACCGGGTGGGCAGTTGGCGGTTGTTACCTTTCATTCCGTCGAAGACCGCATGGTTAAGCGGTTTTTACAGATGCGATCGGGATCAAATGCACGTGCCAATCGCTATGCGCCAGATATTGAACAAGCCCCTGCGCAGTTCGAATTGCGCAGCAAAAAGGCCATCGCCCCAACCGAGGATGAGTTGGCACAAAATCCACGGGCGCGCTCGGCGAAATTGCGGATCGCTCGACGCACCGATGCACCTGCGGGCGACAGTGTTGTTGAAAAAGAATTGGGTATGCCAGTGTTAACGAGGAAGCGGTAATGCGCACGTTATTAAGTATTTTAATTGTTTGTACTGTGGTTGGTCTTGCTTATTGGGCCTATCAGGAAAATATCAAAACGCAAAACGCCCTAACCCAGACCGAAGAATTGCAGCACGATATTGGCGCGGCGCGTGCGCGGTTGTCTGTGTTACGTGCGGAATGGGCCTATTTAAACCGTCCTGATCGGTTAACGGATTTGGTGAACCTGAATTACAATCGGTTGCATTTAACACCCCTGCAGGCCGAAAATTTCGGGGCGATTGATACGATTGAATTTCCCTATGACAATGCCTTTCCATTGGGAGAGCTGTCTGATCTGGTCGAGGTCGCAAATCGTGGTGCGGACCAATGACATATCCGTCACTGCGCACTCCTCTTCGTCCGCTTAGTCGCATATTGCCAGCCCGCGAACGGGGTGAAAATACGGATGTGATCGAACGTGAAAATATCCGTGCGCGGCATGAAGCCGAAAAAGAGGCCGTGCGCCAACGCGCCCAAGGGCGTTTGTTAGTGTTGGGCATTGTGTTCATTTGCCTTTATAGTGTGATCGCAATCCGTGTCGGTACACTTTCAT
>CAXACF010000195.1:0-4449 GCA_963967125.1 uncultured Rhodobacterales bacterium
TCTGAACGCCCTCTTCTGCCAACGAACGCAACTGATTTGGAAGCACTTCTCCAATCTGTTCATCAAATTCCTTGATCGCGGTGTCAAATGGACCACCCGCATCAATCGCTGCTCGGATTTGCGCCAAAATACCACGTGCGACAGTATCTTTTGCACGCTGGGTTACTTCATTTGCGGTTTCTGCTGTTTCTGACATGAACTGTTGAAGGCTTTCGCGCTGTGCCTCTAGTGTTTCTTTCAGGCGTTTCACCTCGTCCTGATATTGTGCGACCAATTCATCAGGTATTGCAGATTCAATTGTGCTTGTTTCTAATGCGGCAAGACGCTTATCAAAGTTTTGAAGCTGCGATCCGATTTCTAAAAATCGCTGATCAAAGCCAGTGGTCAGTTCATCAAGATCAGATTGAAACACATCGCCTACTGGACGTTGATCAACGTCTGTTAAACGCCCTGCTAACGCGTTTAAACGCGTATCTATGCCTGTGATTTGGCCAGTCGTTTCATCACGAAATTGTGCCATATCAGGGTGCACAGGCCAGATCGGATTAGAGGGTTGGGACAAAATTGCAGCACCAAATCCAAGCCCAGCGCAAATAAATCCAGCAACGACCAATGGTAAAACACCACTTGATTTCCGCTCAGTTTCGATTGCCTCTACAGCATCAGCGACAGCATCTTCTGCTGGTGCATCGCTAACAGCTTCCTGCAGGTCTTCTACAACAACGGCATCCTCGATGTTGTTGGTTTGATCATCATTCGGCTCAACAGCTTTTTCATCTTTTTCGTCTGTCATTCCAATACTCCAACAACAATAAATCCTTCTGACTCAAACCACATAATGTCGCCATGCCTTCACCACGCTATTCAACATCGCGGCCCCATTCGGTTTTTGCGCAATTTCCAACTTCAATACGTCATTGGCATCAAAAATCTCTGCGACAGCTTGGCTCATGGCGATAACATGCCAATGTTCCCGATTTGTGGACAGCGTTTTTAATATCTCTGCACTTTTCGGCGAAAATAGGGGAAGTATCATCGGCTTTCCCCCTTGTAACAATTGGATCAATACATCCGAAGGCGTACAAACATTTTGTTCATACCCAATCGCTTCATGTGTTTCGATTCCAATTTCCGAAAGTCGCGTGGCCAGATTGCCGATGCTGACGCGCCCGCGGATATGCAACAATGGCCCTTCAGGTGTCATTGATTCTATGAGTGCGATCAACGCTTCAACATCAGATCCACCATCAAAAACCGGATCACAATATGAACGCGCAAGCTCTGTCGTGACCTTTCCAACGCCAAAACCAAGGCGAGAGGGCAAATTCCATCGCTTGGCTGCGCGAACACCATTTGACGAAGTAAAAACAAACCCGCTATACCGCGTTAAATCACCTTGATAGGGTATGAAATCTATTACTTGTAGGGCTTCGCAATAAATATTTGCACTTGGGATTTCTTGTGCAAGCTGACCTGAAAATTTCGTCAGCCCTGGTTCTGGGCGCGTTAGAATAATTTTAGGGTCGTGATCTTGGTTCATTGCATAAGGTTAAGTAAGTTACATTGTAATGATAGCTGCCAATTAAACTAGACACAACGGATAGAACATGGCTGATGGTAAGTTATTGGTTTTAGGTATAGAAAGCAGTTGCGACGATACCGCAGCAGCCGTTTTAAGAGTGTCAACTGAATCAGATACCGAGATTCTTTCCTCCGTTGTTTCTGGGCAAACGGATCTACACAAAGACTTTGGCGGTGTGGTTCCTGAAATCGCGGCAAGAGCACATGCAGAAATGCTTGATCTGTGTGTAGAGCAAGCCCTTGATCAGGCATCCGTTAACCTAAAAGATGTCGATTTAATTGGGGTCACGTCTGGTCCTGGTTTGATCGGTGGCGTGTTGTCAGGTGTCACGTCCGCCAAGGCGATTGCGATGGGTGCGCAAAAACCCTTGGTCGGCGTTAACCACTTGGCAGGTCACGCGCTAACGCCCAGAATGACAGATGCTATAGAATATCCATATTTAATGCTGCTGATTTCAGGCGGGCATTGCCAATTTTTGATCGTAAAAGGGACAAATCAATTTGTAAGGCTAGGCGGCACCATTGATGATGCTCCGGGCGAGGCCTTTGATAAAACAGCCAGATTGCTGGGCCTACCCCAGCCAGGGGGACCCTCAATTGATTCCACAGCACGGAATGGTGACCCAATAAAATTTGCGCTTCCACGACCACTGTTGGATCGTGAGGGATGCGACATGTCATTTTCAGGTTTAAAAACCGCCGTGTTGCGCGTTCGTGATGAAATCGTCAGTGAAAAGGGCGGCCTTCATCAATCAGACGTCAACGATATTGCAACCAGTTTCCAAAGAGCGATATCGGATGTCTTGGTCGAAAAAACGCGCCGTGCAATTGTGGAGTATTTAAAACTAATCCCCCAAACACCAACCTTTGCAGTGGCAGGTGGAGTTGCAGCCAATTCAGAGATCCGCGCCAAGCTGCAAGATTTATGTGCGGATCATGCAATTGCATTTAACGCTCCACCTTTGAAATATTGCACCGATAATGCGGCCATGATCGCCTATGCCGCTGCAGAAATTTACATGAATGATTTGGTCGATCCAACGCATTTGATTGCGCGTCCGCGATGGCCGCTGGACCAATCAAAAAGGCCATTGATCGGGCATGGTAAAAAGGGTGCTAAAGCATGAAGATTTCTGTTCTAGGCAGTGGTGCATTTGGAACCGCTTTGGCAATTTCGCTTTCAACAGACGACAATTCCATAACTTTATGGGGCAGAAACCCGAAACAAGTTATTGCGTTATCACAGGACCGAGAAAACAAAGACCGTTTGCCGAACTGTCCATTTCCAACTTCGTTATGTGTTACGTCTGATTTGGAGTTGGCTTGTGATGCAGATGCAATCTTAATCGCGGTACCAACACAAAGTCTGCGCAAATTTGTAAGTGAAAATCACAAATACCTGCATGGAAAGACACTTATAGCTTGTTGCAAAGGGTTTGACATTGAAACCGGAAAAGGGCCGGTGGACATGTTGAAAAACGCGTCTGAACGGGTCGCAATTCTGACTGGACCCAGCTTTGCAAATGATATCGCAAGTGGACTGCCCACTGCACTCACCTTGGCCTGCGAACAAGCAGAATTAGGAATTGCGCTGCAAAATCAGCTAACGTCAAAAAATATTCGCCTGTATCGTACACAGGACGTCATTGGTGCGGAGTTGGGTGGTGGCTTGAAAAACGTTATTGCCATTGGGTGCGGGGCAGCAATTGGCGCAGGATTGGGTGAAAGCGCGCGCGCTGCGCTGATGACACGTGGGTTTGCAGAAATGCGCCGTTTCGCAGCTGCCTTGGGCGGTCGCGACACAACGCTATGCGGACTGTCAGGATTTGGCGATTTAAGCTTGACTTGTATGTCCGAACAGTCACGGAACTTTCGTTATGGAATGCAACTGGGTCAAGGGCTCGATTTTCAAGAAAATACTACAGTAGAAGGAAAGTTTACCGCCCAAGCTGCATTGACGAAGGCGGATAAATTGGGTTTGGATGTGCCAATCATTAGATCAGTTTCTGATCTAGTAACTGGCAAAAAAGACATAAAAACACTACTAGCCGCGTTGCTTGCGCGCCCACAAAAGGAAGAATGATGCTTGTTGCATTAATCGCAAAAGATAAACCTGATCATCTGGAAACACGCAAAGCAAATCGTGAAGATCATCTTGCCTATATGAAGGAAACTGGTCTTGCGCGGCATGCGGGTCCACTGCTTGATAGTGAGGGGAATATGTGTGGTTCGCTTGTTGTGTTAGAAGTTGACACCATGGCCCAGGCGGAAGAATGGGCAAAGAATGATCCCTATAATCTTGCAGGCTTGTTCCAAAGCGCAGAACTTATTCAATGGAATAAGGTAATCTAAACTTTGCAATATTGGTTATTCAAATCCGAACCGTCCACATGGTCGTGGGATCAACAGGTCGCCAAGGGCGATGTCGGTGAAGAATGGGATGGCGTGCGCAATTATCAGGCACGCAATTTTATGCGTCAGATGAATATTGGCGATTTAGGGTTCTTTTATCATTCACAAAAGGACAAAGAAATCGTCGGCATTGTCGAAGTCTGTGCAAACGCTCATCCAGATAGCACAACTGATGATGCACGTTGGGAATGCGTGGATATTCGCGCCGTAAAGCCACTGAACATTCCTGTGAACCTAGAACAGATAAAGTTGCATCCACGTTTGACCGAAATGGTATTGGTCAAAAACTCTCGGTTATCCGTGCAACCCGTCACCGCCGAGGAGTGGGCGATTATCTGTGGACTTGGTAATACCAACTCTAATTGATGACGTATGAGCCGTAACAGGCTGCGAGTTTAGCGGTACTATATTGACAGCGATATAAAAGTAATGGGTTTCGGCCGAACCGGAACCCAT
>CAXACF010000196.1:0-4440 GCA_963967125.1 uncultured Rhodobacterales bacterium
GAAGGGATGATGGATGAGTTGATCCACGCCGCAGGTGCAGATCCCTTGGCCGAACGTTTGCGTTTGTGTTCCCATGAGCCCAGCCGTAAGGTTTTGGAAAAGGTGGGCGAGATGTCGAATTGGGGCGCCCCCTTGGGTGAAAGCCGCGGTCGTGGTTTGGCGTTCTGTTTGTCATTCGGTGTTGCCACAGCCGAGGTTGTGGACATTACCGTGACAAATGATGGAATTCGCATTGATGATGTTTATATCGCCGCCGAGGTAGGCAAAGTCGTTGATCCGATCAACTTTGACAACTTGGTCAAAGGTGGGGTCATCTATGGCCTTGGGCATGCGATGAATTGTGAAATCACCTACACCGATGGTATCGCCGAACAGGACAATTTCTGGTCACACGAAGGGATGCGGATGAACCAAACCCCCCGTATTCATGTGGCGGGATTGGAAAATGGCAGCAAAATCCGCGGGATCGGGGAACCCCCTGTGCCCCCAGCAGCCCCTGCATTGGCGAACGCCATTTTTGATGCAACGGGTCAGCGTTTGCGGGAAATGCCCTTTAGCAAGTTTGTAGATTTCGCTTAAAACCCGACGACAGAACAATAAAAAGGGGCTGGTTTGGACCAGCCCCTTTTTATTGCCGATGGCAATAATAGTTAGTCGCGCGTTCCGGCAAAACGGCCTTGCCATTCTTCGCGTTGCTCATCCGTGATTTTTGCGAACAATACGTCAGGCACGCTAAATTCGTGACCTGCGGTTAGATGCGACAATGCCTCTGCCACATCGCTTGGCCATGTGCCGTCAGTAGTTTGCATCGCCTCCATCATCCGCGTGGCGGTTGATGGAATAAAGGGGGCGGATAACACAGCATATAAACGGATCAGGTTCAGACCCAAACGCACCTGCGCGGCGGCAGTTTCTGGATCCTCTTTAAACGTGGACCACGGCGCTGCAGATTGCAGGTATTCGTTACCCGCCACCCAAATCGCGCGCAGCTCAGTCGCGGCCTTGCGCACATCAATGGCGTCCATGTGCGTTTCATAGTCGCGCAAACGCGTGGTGATATCGGCGATCAATTTCTCTTCTTGTTCGCCATAACTTCCGCCCTCTGGCACGACCTCACCAAATTTGGAACGACAGAATTTTGTGATACGGCTGACAAAGTTGCCCAAAACATCTGCCAAATCTTTGTTCACATTCGCTTGGAAATTTTCCCATGTGAATTCGGCATCTGAACTTTCTGGTGCATTGGATAACAACCACCAGCGCCAATAATCGGCAGGTAGGATTTCCAAGGCCTGATCCATAAACACCCCACGGCCGCGTGATGTTGAGAATTGACCACCGTCATAGTTCAGATAGTTGAAGGATTTGATGTAATCGACCAATTTCCATGGCTCGCCCGATCCAAGAATTGTGGCGGGGAAGGATAGCGTGTGGAACGGAACGTTATCCTTTCCCATGAACTGGGTATAGGTGACATCATCGGCCCCCTGATCGGTGCGCCACCAACGTTGCCAATCGCTGCCTTTGCCCGCATCAACCCATTCTTGGGAACAGGCGATGTATTCGATTGGCGCATCAAACCAGACATAGAAAACCTTGCCCTCCATGCCGGGCCAATCGGCGTCACCACGTTTGACGGGGACACCCCAATCCAGATCACGGGTAATACCGCGATCCTGTAGGCCATCGCCATCGTTCAGCCATTTTTTCGCAATCGATGTTGTTAGAACTGGCCAATCCGTTTTGCTGTCGATCCATGCCTCTAGCTGATCTTTCATTTGTGACTGGCGCAGATAAAGGTGCTTTGTTTCGCGCATTTCTAAATCGGTTGATCCAGAAATTGTGGAATGCGGATTAATCAGATCAACAGGGTCCAATTGTTTTGTGCAGTTGTCACATTGATCCCCGCGTGCACTGTCAAACCCACAGTTTGGGCAGGTGCCCTCAATATAGCGATCGGGCAAATAACGCCCATCTGCGTGGGAATACATTTGTGTTTCACTGACTTCGGCAATCAGGTTTTGATCGGCCAAGACACCTGCAAAATGCTGTGTCAGGCTTTGGTTTTGCGCGCTGGATGAGCGTCCAAAATGATCAAAGGATAATCCAAACCCATCCGCGATTCTTGACTGAACCTCATGCATTTCCGCGCAGTATTCGGCCACGGGCTTGCCCGCCTTGGCAGCCGCCAATTCAGCGGGTGTGCCATGTTCGTCGGTGGCGCATAAAAACAGAACTTCGTTTCCGCGTGCGCGTTGGTAGCGTGCAAATAAATCGGCGGGAAGCTGGCTCCCGACAAGGTTTCCAAGGTGTTTGATCCCGTTGATATAGGGGATTGCCGATGTGATCAGATGGCGTGCCATGTCCGCGTCCTTGTGTTCAAAGTTGCGCCACTTCTAGACCAGTTTTTAATGAGGGAAAAGGCTAGTTCTTGTGATCCCGCACACCGCGTAACAACCGACCAATTGTAAAGGACGTGCGCGGTGCATAGACATAGGGTGTTTTTTCGTCTGGTACGGGGCGCGCACGCATCCGCAACAGGCCAAACACAACCAATCCCAGGTGACCAACCGCAATCATCCCAAAGAGCGCAGCAGGCCCGTAAAGGTCGATCAACAGCGACGCAAATGCAGGGGCCGCAATCGCGCCTGTCGCATACCAAAACATCAATGCTGCAGATAATTCAACGCGCTGATCGCTGTCGGCGAAATCATGTGCGTGTGCGGCGGCCACTGAATAGATTGGAAAGGTTGTAAACCCAAACAATCCTGCAAGGCCAAAGATTACGACAATGTCGCTGCTGGTGATCGCCGCACTTAAGCCGCAGCTGACGATGGCCGCGGCTGACAACCAAATCATGACCCAGCGGCGGTCAAATTTGTCCGCCAACCACCCTGCGGGAACCTGCGCCAATGCACCTCCCAAAACGAATGCTGCAAGGAAATATGCGATTTCCTCGGCCACCAAACCGGTGCGCTGGCCATAGACGGGGCCAACCATGCGGAACGCGGCACTGGTCAGCGCGGCCACAATCACGCCCGCAGTTGCAAGGGGGGATTTTGCAATTGCCAACATGGGTCGCAGGCGCGGTGCGGATTTGGTTTCAGGCTGGGGAACGCGTGTTAGGGTTAGGGGGATCAGCGTAGCGCAACAAATCAATGCAAGCAGGTTATAGGACACATAACTGGCCGGTGCCAAAACCCCAATCATCAATTGCGCCATCATGGATGCGCCCATATCGACCACACGGTAAACCCCCATAACCCGACCACGGTTTTCATTGACGACTTTGGCCTGTAGCCAACTTTCGACAACTGTGTAGCACCCTGCGACACACATGCCTGATGCGATGCGCATCATGGACCATGCCAATGGATCAATCACCAACATATGGGCCAATAAACCAATCGCCCCCAACGCAGTAAACGCCGCGAAGGTGCGCGAATGTCCCACGCTGCCCATCAAACGTGGCGCCCACCAACATCCAATGAAAAATCCAACAAAATGGGCCGAGCCCAAGAAACCGATTTGTTGTGTTGTAAAGTTCAATTCGGTTGCGGATAACACATCCAACGGCCCAACACCGCCACTGGAGAGCTGCATCAAAATAACGGATAAGAACAGGGCAGTAAAAGAAATCAACAAACGCATACCATCGACCATAGCCGCCTGCGAAATACGCGGAGGGGGATTTTCGACACAAAAGTCGCATTTCGCATCTTTCGCCATAAATTTCTTTGCACTAGCTTGGTGGCAACTGACGGAGGATAGAATGCGCAAAAAACAAATGGGGCGTACGGATGTAATGGTGTCTGAACTGTGTTTGGGCACGATGACCTTTGGCACACAAACGCCAGAGCCCGAGGCGCATGCGCAAATTGATCTGTCGCTAGAGCGGGGAATAAATTTTCTGGATACAGCGGAAATGTATCCTGTGAACCCTGTGTCCAAGGAAACGATTGGCCGCACCGAGGAAATCATCGGGAATTGGATTGCTGCCAATCCTGCGCGGCGGGGTGATTTTATTTTGGCAACCAAACATTCTGGTGAAGGCATGGCGCATGTGCGCGACGGTGCGCCCATCAGCGCGGCCACCATTGCCGCAACGATTGAGGGAAATTTGCGCCGTCTGAAAACCGATTACATCGACCTTTATCAGTTTCATTGGCCAAACCGCGGGTCCTATATGTTCCGTAAAAACTGGGCCTATGAACCAGGTGGCAGTAGCCGCCAAGAGGTTGTAGACAACATGCACGAATGCCTTGAGGCCTTGCAGGTGCAAGTGGACAAAGGCAATATTCGCCACTTTGGCCTTTCTAACGAAAGCGCATGGGGAACGTCCCAATGGCTGCGCCTGTCGGAAATCCATGGGTTGCCGCGCGTGCAGACCATGCAAAACGAATATTCACTGCTGTGTCGTCTGTATGATACGGATATGGC
>CAXACF010000197.1:0-4415 GCA_963967125.1 uncultured Rhodobacterales bacterium
CAGATCGCATTTGGTCAGCATTGGGTGAAACAGCGGATCGACCCGACATTCCAGAGTGGGTCGCAACCTGGATTGCCGCAGAGGACATGCGCCCTTGGCCACCCATGCAGGATTGATGAATTTGGGTCAAATTGCATACCATGGCCACTTAATTCTTGACCCTCAATAAATACTTGCGTTTTGTGAGTGAAACACATTGGGGGATCACATGTCACAGAGAAAAACAATCTGGGGTTGGTATTGGTTTGATTGGGCATGTCAGCCATTTTTCACCTTGCTGCTGACGTTCATTTTCGCCCCGTTTTTCGCACAAGTCGCCACAGAATATTATGCATCTGGCGGACTATCTGAACAATCCGCGGATGCCCGCGCGCAAACACTATGGTCAACGGGCATTACGATTGCCGGCCTTATTATTGCCTTTTCTGCCCCAGTCCTGGGCGCGATCGCGGACTCTGCTGGGCGACGGATGCCATGGATTTCCTTTTTCACCGCTGCGGCAATTTTTGGGGCCGCCGCAACATGGTTTATGGATCCCGCAGGTTCTAATCTAGTGACAATGTTGGTGGCCTTTGTGATATGCTACATTGGCGCTGAACTCGCATTTATTTTTGCCAGCGCGCAATTGCCGGACCTAGGGGATGACGACAGCGTAGGTGGGATTTCGGGATCAGGATTGGCCTTTGGCTATGTTGGTGGCGTATTGTCTTTGGTCATTGTGCTGCTGCTGTTTGTTGGTCAAGAAAACGGCAAAACAATATTCCTTAATCTTGATCCACTCTTTGGATTTGACCCTGCAGAGAAGGAAGGCACACGTTTTGCCGGCCCCTTTGCCGCATTATGGTGTTTGTTGTTCTCAATCCCATATTTCCTGTGGGTGCGTGAAGGACACCTTCCCAACCGCAGGCCCAGCTTGGGCGGCGCGATGACAACCCTATGGCAGGCGATCAAGGGTGTCCTGAATCGCCCTAGTCAGGGTAAATTCCTGATTTCATCAATGTTCTACCGTGATGCGTTGAACGGTCTGTATACATTTGGCGGGATTTACGCCGGACTTGTTCTGGATTGGAGCATTGTTCAAATTGGAACCTTTGGGATCGTTGCCGCGATTTCCGCAGGTCTGTTCAGTTGGCTAGGCGGTAAGTTGGATAATCGTGTCGGGCCTAAACCCGTCATTTACCTAACGATTTTCATTCTAATGGGCGTTTGCGTTGTCATTATCGGGATGAGCAAAACACATTTCTTTGGTGTCAAACTGCCCGCGGGATCAACACTGCCTGATAACCTGTTCATGCTGTGCGGATGTTTGATTGGTGGCATGGGCGGCATGTTGCAATCAGCCAGCCGCAGTTTGATGGTACGCCACGCAATGCCCGGGAAAGAAACGATTGAATTCGGCCTTTATGGGCTATCAGGTCGGGCAACAGCATTCTTAGCACCATTATTGATCACAATCGCCACAACCATCACCGACAGTGCGCGATTGGGTGTGTCCCCCATTGTAATCCTCTTTGTATTAGGCCTTGTGTTCCTCATCGGCGTGAACGCCAAGGGTGATGCAAGATAGGCAAGGTTTTGCACTGGGTTTAGAAATGATTGGCCTTTAACCGCTTCCTTGTTAGGGTTCATCCAAAGGAATGCGTTTATGAATTTCAGATTTCTAATCCTATCCAGCCTGATCTGGTTATCCGCCTGTTCAACTTATGATCCTGAACTGGTCGCCCGTCTAAGTACGAAAGAAGCCAAACATTTATTTGGCGCTGTTGAACGCGGATCAGAACAGCGTCCCGCTCCGTATGGTAGTTATGCCAAAGGATGTGTTGCTGGGGCCGAACAACTGGCGGAAACTGGCCCGACGTGGCAGGCGATGCGATTGTCGCGCAATCGTAACTGGGGGCACCCAATTGCAATTGATTTCATCCACGACCTTTCTGCCAAAGCGGCACAGCAATCAGGATGGAACGGTTTGTACATTGGCGATATCTCGCAACCGCGCGGTGGCCCGATGTTAACGGGTCATGCAAGCCATCAAATTGGGTTGGATATTGATATCTGGATGCGTCCTGCCGACGATCTTAGCCTAAGTGCGAAACAACGCGAAAACATTTCGTCCATTTCAATGCGCCGTTCGAATGGTGCCTATGTCAACGATAAGTGGACCAAACAACACCACAATATCATCAAAGCCGCTGCATCAGATCCACGCACCGCCCGCATCTTTGTTTTTCCAGGGGCCAAGGTTCAAATGTGCAAAGATGAAAAAGGGGATCGGGCATGGTTGAATAAGGTGCGTCCGTGGTGGGGGCACCATTATCATTTTCATGTGCGCCTATCGTGTCCAACGGGCGCCACAAACTGCAAAAATCAGGCGCCACCTCCCCCAGGCGATGGGTGCAAGGACGCAGAGCGTTGGGTCCGCGATATTTTGAACCCGCCGCCCCCATATCCCAATGCACCAAAACAGAAACCAAAGCCGCCTCTGACATTAGCGCGACTACCACAGCAATGTGTTGGTGTTTTACAGTCGAACTAAGTGGGCTTGTCATTTTGTCCAAGTGACTTTAAACGCGTCTCGTTTCCGGATGGGAACCGAGTCTCCGAACACCTTCGATAAAAACGGATAAAGCTATGACAAAACTTCTTCCTGGCGTGATCGCCATGGCCACGATTGTGGTCGCCTCAAATATCCTTGTTCAATTTTTGCTATTGGATGGTCTTCTTACATGGGGGGCGTTTACCTATCCATTTGCCTTTTTGGTCACCGACCTAATGAACCGTGTTTACGGACCAGCTGCAGCACGACGTGTTGTATTTGTAGGCTTTGTAACGGGTATCATTTGTTCCTTAATCGGCAGCCAAATCATGTTTGACAGCGAATACGGCCCTTATGCTGCAGTTGCGTTTCGCGTTGCAATTGGATCAGGGATCGCATTCCTGACCGCGCAACTGGTGGATGTTGCCATCTTTGACCGTTTGCGTAGCGGTGCGTGGTGGCGTGCGCCATTGGCATCAACTGTAATTGGATCTGCGCTGGACACTGCGATCTTTTTCACCATCGCATTTTCAGCATCTGTTCCGTTTTTCAGCGAAGCACATAATGCAGAAATCAGCTGGGCATGGGATAGCGCGCCATTGTTGTTGTTCGGTGGTGATGCACCCCTATGGGTATCATTGGCGATTGCCGATTGGGGCGTGAAACTGTTGCTGGCGTTGATTGCGTTGGTGCCGTTCCGTGTCTTGGTCGCACGTTTGCAAGCAAATACAACATCTGTCGCGAATTAAAACATTTTGACTTTTCTGGAAACTGTGGCACCATCAATAGTAGCGAAACATAGTGAAAGGAGGTGGTCCAGTGTCTAGAGAGGTATTGGAGAGAGGTGTCGGAACAGTTTGGGAGGTCCTTGACTAAGGCAACCCTTGGTCATTGACCAAACGAATTGGTGAAGCCTAACCGGCCCACCTCCGAAATTCTCGAGGGTCGTCCGCAACGGGCGGCCCTTATCAGTTAGCGACATGATAACGATAAACGATAAAATCAGCATTCAAGATTGGGAAATCACCGAACAGTTCGTGCGCGCGTCGGGTCCAGGTGGACAGAACGTAAACAAGGTGTCGACAAAGGTCTCCCTGCGCTTTGAGGCAGACCGTTCCCCGAATTTGAGTACTTCAGTGAAGGCCCGATTAAAGAAAATCGCGGGTACCAAATGGACAGTGGACGGCGCAATCATCATCCAATGTGATGAAACACGCAGTCAGGTTCGCAACCGCGAGATCGCACAAGATCGACTAAAGGATTTGATCAAAAAAGCCTTGGTGGTGCCTAAGAGGCGTCGCCCAACGAAACCAAGTCGTGGAGCGATTGAACGGAGATTAAAATCCAAAAAGATACGAGCAGAGGTGAAATCACTGCGTTCAGGAAAAATTGAATAAGAGGGAGTAACCATGATCTTTAGGCTTACAATCGTCGCTGCAATTCTATGCGCCCCAGTTCATGCGCAAGACGCAGGTAAAAAAGCACGTGCTGCATATCAGCATTTCTATTGTCATCACGTCATTCCGTACATGTCAGATCAAAATAACGCACAACTGTTAGAGCAACATGAAAATCATGTTTGGTCCGGTATAAAGGAAGCACGTCAAATGATGGCTGAGATTGAAAATTTCAAAGGTGCGAACCAACAAGACTGGTTGGAAAACGCGCCGGCGAATTGGGGATATTATCTGAATGCTGGTCCAAGTGAAGATTTTGTAATCGGAATGCTATACGAACAAGTGAGAGGTGTCGTAGAACGTCAAATTCTACAGAAAAAAGACGGTAGCTATATAATGGATGTGGCAATTTACCAACAAAATGCTCTGACAAGCTATGACGAAAATGGGTGCAAGGATCTGAAATGACAGGACAAGGATTGGAT
>CAXACF010000198.1:0-4409 GCA_963967125.1 uncultured Rhodobacterales bacterium
CCGTGTCGACACTTACACAGATCACTTGCTTGAAACGCTTGCACGATCAGAACTGAACATCACATTCGTCAGTAATGAGGTCGGATTGGGCGGGATTTCCGAAAACGCACTCACCCGTAAATTCGCGCGTCTTCAAGGGACTTTGAACCAAAGAATTGCTGAACAATCGGATCGCGTTGCATTCGTTGCTGCGGGATTGCCGATGTGGTTGAAGGGTGGGATTTAATGGACCTGTACCTTATTCGTCATGCACCAACCCACCGCAAGTCTATGGTCGGGTGGAGCGATGTTGACGCAGATTTCGGCGATGCAAATCGCTTTGATCAGTTAAACGCCTTCCTTCCACAGCCCGCCGATTTGGTATCCTCCGATTTGCGTCGTACTGTTGGCACAGCGGATCGCTTGGCCAAGGGTCGGACCCGTTTCGAGCACTGTCGAGATCTGCGTGAAATCAACTTTGGCGATTGGGAATTAAAAACCTTTGCAGAAATCCAGCAAACCCACGCCGAGGATATTCGCGCCTTTTACGAAACGCCCGGGACGATTACCGCCCCGAATGGCGAATGCTGGGACGGGTTTTACGAACGCGTACATTCAGGATTTGATGGATTATTGCGGCACACCCAAGGCCCGCTGATCGCAGCCGTGCATTTCGGAGTTGTGATCGCGGCCATCCAGCGCGCATTAGGTGTGTCCGCTTACGAGGCCTTCTCACATCGAATAGACAACCTATCGCTGACGCATATACGCATCATTGATGGCACATGGGGTGCGGTGCGTATCAATGATACGGGCCCATTAACCAATTCGTAACCTCTCTTTGCGACCTCAGGTAAGAGGTTAACAAAAGATGATTACACGCGCATTTTCCGTTTGCTTTGAGGGCATTGAACCGCAGCTTGTTGAAATCGAATGCGCGATTTCACCGGGCCTGCCCGCATTTTCAATCATTGGCCTGCCAGATAAAGCAGTCAGTGAGGCGCGCGATCGCATCAGATCCGCATTGGGCGCGTTGTCAATCGCGCTGCCCTCGCGTCGGATCACGATCAACCTGTCCCCTGCCGATATGCCCAAAGAAGGATCGCATTTGGATTTACCGATTGCGCTGGCCCTTTTAGCGGCACTGAACATTATCACAAATGAGGATAGCGAAGGCGCGCTTGCCATTGGTGAACTCTCGCTTGATGGGCGCCTGCAACCTGTGGTCGGCGCCCTGCCTGCCGCGCTGAAAGCGGCCGAATTGGGCAAGGATTTATATTGCCCCGAAACATCAGGGGCCGAGGCAGCATGGGTGGATGCCACACGGGTTTTTGCGACAAAATCCCTTATGGCGATCATTCAACACCTGACAGGTTAGGCACCGCGTGAACCCGCGGTAGCGCGGCAAATCACCCCTCAAGAATCTATGTTGGATATGGCAGAGGTGCGCGGACAAGAACGCGCAAAACGCGCCTTGGAAATTGCCGCGGCGGGCCGTCATCATGTGTTCTTGGTGGGACCACCTGGATCGGGGAAATCCATGATGGCCGCCCGTATGGCCAGCATTCTGCCCCCCCCTAAACGCGATGGAGGCGTTAGAGACATCCATGATACAATCCGTTGCAGGATTGTTGGGGTCAGACGGCATTCAATCGACGCGCCCCTTTCGCGAACCCCATCACACCGCGTCAATGGCCGCGATTGTCGGAGGGGGCAAAGGCGCAAAACCAGGGGAAATTTCACTGGCGCACAATGGCATATTATTTTTGGATGAACTCCCTGAATTTCCACGCCATGTTTTGGAAACCCTGCGTCAGCCATTGGAAACAGGCGGGGTTATGATTTCGCGGGCAAATGCGCATGTGAAGTACCCTTGCAAGTTTTCGTTGATCGCAGCGGCAAATCCCTGCAAATGCGGATTCATGACCGATCCTGATCAAGCCTGCGGCCGTGCGCCAAATTGCGGAAACGATTATTTGGGTCGCATATCAGGCCCGCTTATGGACCGCTTCGATCTGCGGATCGAGGTCCCCGCTGTGCGGTTTCAGGACTTAAGCCTGCCTGCAAGCGGCGAACGCAGTCATGTGATTGCAAAACGCGTGTTAGCCGCACGTGCGCTGCAGGACGCGCGATGTGCGAATACTGACATTGCAACAAACTCTGATCTAAAGGGCGACGCAATGGACCGCCTCATTCAGATGGAGGAAAATGCGAAAACCTATCTTGAGCAGGCGGCGATAAAACTAAATTTGACGGCCCGCGGATTTCACCGGGTCATTCGTGTCGCGCGCACCATTGCGGATTTGGAACAATCCGAACATGTTGCGCGCCATCACGTCGGCGAAGCGATCAGTTTCCGCAATAGCGCAAATGTGGCCTAGCCTGCGCGACGTGCCTCAATCGCTTGCCAAATCTTTTCCGCAGCGTTGATGCCATCAAAGCGCTCAAGCTCTTGGATGCCTGTTGGAGAAGTTACATTGATTTCAGTCAGATAATCCCCAATCACGTCAATCCCGACAAAAATCTGCCCCTTTTCACGCAATAGCGGTCCAATCGCTGTGCAAATTTCACGATCACGCTCTGTCAGGCCCACTTTTTCAGGACGACCGCCCACATGCATGTTGGATCGTGTTTCCCCCTTGGCAGGGACACGATTAATCGCGCCAATTGGTTCGCCATCAACCAAGATGACACGCTTATCCCCGTTGGAAACATCTGGCAAAAACTTTTGCACAATCAAAGGTTCGCGCGAAAACCCAGTGAACACTTCATGCAAGGAGGCAAGGTTTCGATCATTTTGATCCAAACGAAATACGCCCGCACCACCATTCCCATAAAGGGGTTTCAGGATGACATCACCATGCTTTTCCTTGAACGCTTTAATCGTTTCTAGATCACGTGCAATTGTTGTAGGGGGCGTCAAATCGGGGAAACGCAAAACCAACAGTTTCTCAGGATAATTGCGCACCCAAAATGGATCATTCACCACCAATGTATCTGGATGGATCAGATCAAGCAAATGTGTGGTCGTAATGTAATGCATGTCAAACGGCGGATCTTGGCGCAACCACACAACATCGAAATCCGCTAAATCCACCTCTTGCATTTCGGATAGATCAGCATGCTGGCCCTGCACGCGCTGCACTGTGAAATACTGACCACGGGCTGTGACCTTGCCCTCTTGGAACGCAAGGTGATCAGGTGTGTAAAAAAACAACTCATGACCTCTCGCTTGTGCCTCTTCAGCAATGCGAAATGTGCTATCTGCGTCGATATTTACGGTTTGGATCGGGTCCATCTGAAATGCAATTTTCATCAATTCCTGCCTTCACTTGCGTTTCGCTATAGATGGCCTGTCCAAAGTGATTTGACAATCACCCAGCAGTTAAAAACCAGCCAGCGCGTTAGGAATGATCTGAATTTCGCCTTTTTGATCCACCAACGCCGCGTCCATCCGCATTTCAAAATTCAGACCAGACAAATGTTCAGAAACAAAAAATTCGGCGGATTGATTGATCCTTGCGATCTGCTGCAGGCTGATCCGGGATGCGGCGATGTCGTGTGTGCGTGCGCGCTTCACCTCGACAAATAATACGGTATCGTCGCGGCACAAAACCAAATCGATTTCACCAGCTGCGCTTTTGAAGCGATGTTGCAAAACGTGCCATCCATCGCGTTCATAATACCGCGCGACTTGAAATTCAGCGGCTTGCCCAGCGTGATATGAAACTTTACCCGTCGTTGTTTTTGTCAATCGCCAAGGCTCTTTGATAAATCTTGCGCCTTGGTTGTCCTGTTGCCGCCGAAATCATATCAGCCGCATCTTTTACCGACATTTTGTCCAACGCGCTTCTGATCTGATCATCTATGTCATCTTGGTTAACGGATGATGAACGGGCGCGGTCTATCAAGAGAACAATTTCACCCTTTGGCGGATGCTCTGTTACACTGTCCAGCAATTCGTTCAGTGTTCCACGCCGTACTTCTTCGAACTTTTTCGTCAGCTCGCGGGCAAGGGCCGCGCTACGCTCTCCTCCTAACGTCGCGGCAGCGTCTTTTAATGTGGCGGCAATGCGTTTTGGCGATTCATAAAATGCCAAAGTTGCTGGAATTTCGGACAATTCAGACAATTTTGAACACCTTTGCGATTTGGTATTGGGCAAAAATCCTTCAAACAAAATTCGATCACTTGGCAATCCTGACAAGGTGAGTGCCGTGATAGAGGCAACTGGTCCTGGGGCCGATGTCACTAGGTAACCCGCATCCGCAACTTGTTTGGCCAAATGATACCCAGGATCGGCAATCATTGGCGTGCCCGCCTCTGAACCATAGGCAACCCGGCGCGAGCCAAAGCCGAATTACCGATTTCCTGCTAACCGCAGCGGCAATCGGCGGGTTGGTCAAATTCAATGCCTCTATCAGTGGCGCAG
>CAXACF010000199.1:0-4393 GCA_963967125.1 uncultured Rhodobacterales bacterium
AGATTTTTTGGAATTGGTAATTCTTAGATAGAAAATCAATATCAAAATATTACCTATGGTTGATTTATTCAGTACTAAAGCAATACCAATTAAGTATCTGATATTATTGCTCAATTAGATTACATCTAAATCATTTATACTTATAAAATGTAATCTAAAGAAACTAAAAACATCCAAAAGGATAAATTTTCCATTCTAAAGTTAGTATTTTGTGGTATTACATTGTCACAAGTTAGGGATAGATCGGCAGAAAGGGATGGTTATGTCGGCACAACGTTATCTAAACGTATCGCAATTACGCGAATTGCTCTTGGGGATGGAGCGGGACCTTGGATTGGGTAAACTGACCCAGAATGAAAAAGATGTCTTTTACTCAGTGCAGTTGGTTATTGCGGCAAACGGTGGCGTTGCCCGCTCAGAAGACATTAAAAACCACGAATTGACACGCAATATAACGCAGCCAACATTTCACAGAAGTTTGAAAAGTTTGGTCTCACAAGGTTTGCTGTCACACGCGCCGAATACAAAGGCGGGTTCGTACATTTCACCAGAAGGCGTTCGCGCACCGATGCCTGCGGAACATTCCGCTATTGTTTAAGGCGCCAGACCAACCTAAACAGGGGATATACGATCTGACTTAGGTTGGCCCAGATGCTTTCAATTATGGCAAGCGGATTTGCGCTTGGCTTTTCACTCATTTTAGCGATTGGTGCGCAAAACGCCTTTGTTTTGCGCGCTGGTCTTATGCGCCGTCACGTTTTGCCGCTTGTGCTTGTTTGCGCAATTTCCGACGCGGTGTTGATTGCCGCTGGGGTTGCAGGCTTTGGCGCGTTGGTACAGAGCTATCCTGCTATTGTTGATTATTTGCGATACTTCGGCGCGGCGTTTTTGATTGTCTACGGGTTTCGCGCATTTCTGTCGGCCATGCGGGGTGGGTCCGCGATGGAACGCGGCGCGGATGAAAACAATCTTTGGAAATCTATTGTCATTTGTTTGATGCTGACGTGGTTGAACCCACATGTCTATCTGGACACAGTTGTTTTGGTTGGATCCTTGGCGGCGCAATCTGCGGACCCTTGGGTCTTTGGTGCGGGCGCCATCAGCGCAAGTTTCGTTTTCTTTTTCTCATTGGGATATGGCGCGCGGTTCCTGTCACCTGTGTTTCAAAATCCGCGTGCATGGCAAATATTGGATGTCGTGATTGCCTTGGTCATGTGGTCAATCGCCTATGGCCTTCTATTTAGGATGTAGAAGGGTAATTTCGTGACGACAAGAACAGACACATCAGCCCCCAAAAATCCCCTGATCGGGGTTGGTTGGATGATCATTACGGGCCTCCTGTTTGTAGGGGTGACGGCGCTGGTAAAATTGGCAGGCACCCGCATTCCTGCGGCTGAATCTGCGTTTTTGCGATATGTGTTGGGTTTGGTTTTCTTGTTTCCCATGATCCCCGCGATGCGCCGCGCTGGCGGGTTGAACGGGTTGGGGCCCATTTTTGCGTTTCGCGGCGTTGTGCACACAATCGCGGTGACCCTTTGGTTTTATGCCATGGCCCGCATTCCAATCGCGGATGTGACGGCCATGAATTACCTGTCGCCCGTCTATGTGACTTTGGGTGCGGCGCTGTTCTTGGGTGAAACGCTTGCCATGCGCCGTTTGGTGGCGGTTCTTGGGGCTCTGGTCGGGGCGATGATTATTTTGCGCCCTGGGTTCAGAGAGGTCAGTGATGGCCACATCGCCATGTTGGCAACTCCAGTATTCATGGCCAGTTCCTATTTAACCGCCAAACACCTTAGCGGGAAAACAAGTGCGGTGATGGTGGTTGTGATGTTATCGATCACCACGTCCATTGGGCTCGCGCCACTGGCATTGGCGGTCTGGGTCCCACCAACACAAGAAGAAGTGTTGATTTTGTTCGCCGTCTCGGCATTGGCCACAGCGGGGCATTACACTATGACGCTTGCCTTTGCGGCAGCACCCGTCAGCGTGACGCAACCTGTTGCATTCTTGCAATTGATTTGGGCTGTGTCGATTGGGGCCGTCTTTTTTGGTGAACCCATTGATCCCTTTGTGATCGCGGGGGGGCTGATTATTGTTGGATCCATCAGTTATATGAGTTGGCGTGAAGCGGTTCAAAAACGAAAAGAGATCACGCCCCATGCCACGGCACCGAAAACTTGATGCAACATCCTGTTTTTGTGGGTTTTGCACCTAATATCATTTGGAAATCAGACGTCTATTAACGCATGCTTACTATTGATCATATCGTCCTAAGTTCAACCGATCTTGCACGCGACGCAGCTGCCTTGGAAGAACGCCTTGGTGTGCCTTTGTCCGAGGGTGGAAAACACGCCCTTTTTGGAACCCATAACAAACTGTTGCGCTTGGGGGATCTTTATCTGGAAATGATTGCGATTGATCCCGATGCTCCAAAACCAGAACGCGCACGTTGGTTTGCATTGGATGATTTTTCAGGTGACATGCGCCTGACAAACTGGGTTATGGCCACTGAAAAACCCCGTCGTGTGATTGGAAAAACCCTTATGGGCACGGGCGAATTGATCACCGTTTCGCGGGGGGATTTGACATGGCAGATCACGGTCCCAAAATCGGGTAAACTGCCATTGGATGGATTTGCACCTGCGATTATCGACTGGATGGGGGCCAAGACTCCAACGGAACGCCTGCCAGATGTGGGGTGTTCATTGGAAAAATTTGTTGTGTCGCACCCGCATGCAATTTCCTTGCGTTCGTTTCTTAGCCCGCTACATTCGGACCCGCGCTTGGATGTGCGCGGATCGGAGGTGCCATCATTTCACGCGACGCTAAAAACCCCCAAGGGAACAGTCACACTGACATCATGATCCGCGATGCTGCACTTGAAGATGCCCGTGCGGTTGCCGACATTTGGAACCATTACATCCGCGACACGTTGGTGACGTTTAATTTTGCTGAAAAATCGGTGGCGGATGTGGCTGCTGATATGACTGCGCGACAGGCACATGGGCATGGGTTTTTCGTGGTGCAAAGTGATGCGGGGATTGTTGGCTTTGCCACCTATGGGCAATTTCGGGGCGGCGTGGGCTATGCGCATACAATGGAACATACTGTGCAATTACACCCGGATCATTTTGGTGGTGGGGTTGGACGGGCCATTATGATGCACACATTAGAGCACGCCAAAGCCCAAGGGGCCCATTCCATGTTCGCAGGCGTCAGTTCGGGGAACCCCGCAGGTGTGCAGTTTCATGAACGTTTGGGATTTCAAAAAATCACGACCCTGCGTGAGGTGGGACGCAAATTTGATCAATGGCTTGATCTGGTGCTTATGCAGAAAATGCTTTAGGCTTGGGCGAATTAGGATGCACCCATGTCAATTTGGAAACGAATATCAGATGCGCTAGCCGCCCTTGCACAAGGCGAAGGGCTTTCGGCGGTTTTTGAAAAACTACGCACCCCCCCTGAACGCACGATTGGTTTTACGATTGCGGTCATTGCACTGGGCGCGAAAATGGCCAAGGCGGATGGATTGGTCACGCGGGACGAGGTGACGGCGTTTCGTCAGGTCTTTCACATTCCCGCCTCAGAAACCCAAAATGCAGCACGCGTTTTTGATTTGGCGCGCAAAGATGTTGCAGGCTTTGATTTGTATGCCGCGCGTATTCGCGACATGTTTGGGGCAGGGCATCAGGCATTGGTCGATCTGCTTGAGGGGTTGTTTTACATCGCTGTTGCGGATGGCAGCTACCATCCGAATGAAAACGTATTTTTGGAAGAGGTCGCACGCATTTTCGGCATACAATCGCGCGATTTCGTCAACATGCGTGCGCGCTTTGTTCCCGATGAAAACCCCGATCCCTATTGCGTTTTGGGGGTTGATCCCACAGCGGATGCAGAAACCGTGCGTCGGGCCTGGCGTGCCTTGGTGCGGGAATATCATCCCGATCGTATGGTTGCCCGTGGCGTTCCGGAAGAGGCGATGAAACTAGCGGAAAAACGCCTTATTCAGGCCAATTTAGCCTATGAGGAAATCCTCAATACCCATAGGTAGGCCCATATGCGCATCGCAACCTATAATGTTGAATGGTTTGATGCCCTATTTGATCGCAATGCCAATCCTCTGATCGACCAAAAATGGTCATCACGCTACAACGTGACACGTGCGGATCAGTGGCATGCGGTGGGACAGGTGATGCATGCACTTGATGCTGATTGTATTTTTGTGGTCGAAGCTCCCAATCACAAAACGGGGCGCAGCACGGTTGACATGCTGGAACGGTTTGCGAGCGAATTTGGGTTGCGCGCCACGCAGGCTGCGCTCGGGTTTACAAATGACACGCAACAGAAGATACATTCTGCATCTGGTTCTTCATGCCGCCCGCAACCTTGTGGC
>CAXACF010000200.1:0-4388 GCA_963967125.1 uncultured Rhodobacterales bacterium
TCAAGCCGTGCAACAGGGCTGAGTGCGCCGGTGCGCCCCACCTGAATGTCGATGCCCAACAATCGGGTCCATGCAAGTTCTGCAGGGAATTTATGCGCAATCGCCCAGCGAGGGGTGGTTGAACGGAACCCCAAGCGGGACTGTAGTGCCAGATCATCAACCTTATAAACAACGCCATCAATATCATAGCCCAGCGTTGCGCGCTGCGCCTCAATCAGGCGGTAATGTTCAAGTGCGGCCTCCATCGTGTCAAACCGCATGGTTAAAGGATTTGTTTGAAACCCAAATTCCGCCAAACGCGCCACTGCGCCCTGTTGTGTTGGGGCCAGTGTTTCAGACAGTTCGCCCCATGCATAGGCGAAAAACCGTAATGGGCGTTCGCGCGTGATATTTGCATCCAACTGGCGCAAGGACCCTGCGGCGGCATTGCGAGGGTTGGCGAATGTTTTTCCGCCCCGTTCAGATTGGCGGGCATTCAAATCGGCAAAATCCGCGTGGGACATATAAACTTCACCGCGCACCTCAACCACGTCGGGTGCGTTTGGGATTTCATGGGGAATATCCTGAATGGTGCGTGCATTTTCGGTGACGTTTTCACCAACAGCCCCATCGCCACGGGTTGCGGCCACAGTCAATTTTCCCTGTTCATAACGCAGACTTAGAGACAGACCGTCAATTTTAGGTTCAACCGTAAAGGCGATACCCTGATCCGTGCCCAAATAGCGTTGAATACGCTCTTGAAAATCAAACATGTCCTGATCATCAAAGGCATTGCCCAAGGACAGCATGCGTACCGCATGCGTCACCTTAGAAAATCCATCGCTGATGGGGGCGCCCACCTGATCACTAGGGCTATCACTGCGTTTTAGATGGGGGAAACGCCCCTCAACCTCGGAATTGCGCCGTTTTAGCGCGTCATATTCCGCGTCCGAGATTTGGGGCGCATCAGATTGGTGATAGGCGATATTCGCCGCGCCAATCAGATCGGCAAGACGCGCAAGTTCTTTGCGCGCTTGCTCTTCGTTCAAATTCGCAACATCAACTGATCCGGTCATTGCCCTGCTTCCCAAATTCTTTGAATAAGGGATAGGTCGAAGGCAGGGATTGGTCCAGCCCAGTTGTGATTAGACGGCGATTTTTTGTGTTGCCATGTCGGGCAGCGGGTCTTTTAGCACGTAACCGCGTCCCCAAACCGTTTGAATGCAACTGTCTTCGCCCGTCGCTTCGACCAATTTTTTGCGTAACTTACACACAAATACGTCAATGATTTTCAATTCGGGTTCGTCCATCCCACCGTAGAGATGGTTCAAAAACATCTCTTTGGTCAGGGTCGTTCCCTTGCGCAGGGACAGCAATTCCAACATTTGATATTCTTTGCCCGTTAGATGCACAGTTTCGCCATCCACCTCGACGGTTTTTGCATCCAAATTCACAGCAATCTTGCCCGTGCGAATAATGGATTGTGAATGCCCTTTGCTGCGTCGAATGATGGCGTGGATGCGCGCGATCAATTCTTCGCGGTGGAACGGTTTGGTCAAATAATCATCTGCGCCAAATCCAAATCCGCGGATTTTGCTTTCTGTATCATCTGTTCCCGACAAGATTAGGATCGGCGTCGTGATCCGGGCCAAACGCAATTGGCGCAGAACCTCGTGACCCGTCATGTCAGGCAAGTTTAAATCAAGTAGGATCAGATCGTAGTCATAAAGCTTTGCAAGATCGATCCCCTCTTCACCCATATCTGTGCAATACACATTCAGGTTTGCATGGGTCAGCATCATCTCAATGCTTTTCGCTGTATTTGGGTCATCCTCGACCAAGAGCACACGCATTTCTGCCTCCGTTACGTTTTGAAACCTCCACTAGAAAAAGACAAAATGGTTAACTCAAGGTTACTTGAAGTAAAGTTATGCAAAGCAACCCATGGTTGTCTATGGTTTTTTATGTGTCACCTTTAGGCCGTTACGCCCATAATCCGCATAAGATCGTAACCATTCCTGAAATTCATCATGGGTTAATTCATATCGGCCGATCGCTTCATCCGTGCTGATCAATCCAAACATGACAGCGCGGATCACAGTTGATTTGCGCGCTGCTGTCCAACGCGACAATCCCGCCTTTGGTAAATCCGCGATTGTTAGGATTTCGCCACTTTGCATTTTAACCACTCTTGGCTTTGATGATTTTCTTACATACATACAGGTCACCGACTACACTTTAGGACGACCTTGGCGAACATGACCTACCAAACCCCTAATAGGTTGGATTTGAATGGCTCAAATTTTCGCTAGATGTTAGGAAACAGGATACTGCCCAGATGGCCGAAACAGCGACATTAAATTCATTGGGTTTTGCAAAGCCCCCTGCAGACACACGCGTTGTTGTGGCGATGTCGGGCGGCGTGGATTCATCCGCTGTGGCGGCACAGTTGAAATCCGAAGGCTATGATGTGATTGGTGTTACACTGCAGCTTTATGATCACGGGGCGGCCCTTGCGAAAAAGGGGGCCTGTTGCGCGGGCGTTGATATTCATGATGCGCGCCGTGTTGCCAGTGACATGGGGTTTCCCCATTACGTGTTGGATTATGAAAACATTTTCCGCGATGCCGTGATCGAGGAATTTGCCGACAGCTATCTATCAGGGGCGACACCCGTACCCTGCATTCGCTGTAATGAACGGGTAAAGTTCAAGGATTTGCTGGAAACAGCAAAAGATTTGGATGCGGATTGCATGGCCACAGGCCATTACATTCAGCGCAAGATGGGCCCAAATGGTGCCGAGTTACATTCCGCAGCCGATGCCAACCGCGATCAAAGCTATTTCCTGTTTTCCACGACACAGGAACAATTGGACTATCTCCGTTTTCCGCTCGGCCACCTGCCGTCCAAGGATGCCACACGTGCCTTGGCCGCCGAACATGGCCTGATCGTTGCGGATAAACCAGATAGCCAAGACATCTGTTTCGTGCCCGATGGCAATTACGCAGGTGTTATTGAAAAACTGCGTCCAGGTGTTGTTGAACCGGGTGATATCGTTGACACAGATGGCACGGTTTTGGGCCAGCATAACGGCGTTATTCATTACACAATTGGCCAACGGCGCGGTCTGGGCATCGGGGGATTGGCCGATCCGCTTTATGTTGTGGCGCTGGACGTTGATAAAAAACACGTCATCGTCGGCCCGAAAGAGTTGTTGAAAACCCGCATTGTCCCCGTGGCCGAGGTAAACTGGCTGGGCGATGAACCGCTAACATCACGCGATGAATGGCATCTAAGCGTAAAGGTCCGCTCAACCCGCCCCCCCCGTGAGGCGATTTTGCGCCCCATCAATGACAAACGCGCCGAGGTCGAATTGTTAAACCCAGAAGAGGGCGTATCCCCAGGTCAGGCCTGTGTGTTTTATGACACCCATGGATCGCGCATCTACGGGGGTGGATGGATCACAAAACGCGCCTAAAGAAAGAGCCCCGCCAAGGTGTAAACCAACCCAAAGACCACCAAAAACATGCCGAGTATCCGCAAAACAGGCTCGGCTGATTTGCTTTGAAAAATTGGGGCGATGTAGGGCCAGATGTATTTGCGGATCATTTTTTGACCTTCGTTGTGCACGTGCTACCCTTTATAAGATCAAAGGAAAGTGATGACCATGCGCAAAATTTTGATCCTGATCTTCTGCCTCTTTGTCGCGCCACTGTGGGCGAGCCCTACGGACGCACTGCTGGATAAGCTGGCACTTGCAAAAACCAAATCAGATGCCGACAGCATTGTGCGCAGCATTTGGAGTGAATGGTTGGGCGCCTATGAAAGCGATCGCGAAAGACAGTTGATGGACAAGGGCATCGGCGCGATGGATAAAAAACGGTTCAAACAGGCCGAGGCGATTTTCACAAGCATCCTGAAATCAAACCCCGATTTCACCGAAGCTTGGAACAAACGCGCCACTGTTCGGTTCCTACAAGGTGATTTTGTCGGATCCGAAGCCGATATTTACGAGGTCCTGATCCGAGAACCCCGCCATTTCGGCGCGATATCGGGTTTGGGATTGATCAACATGCATCTGAACGAACCTGAAAAAGCATTGAATAGCTTTAAGTTACTTAAAGAAATTCATCCATTTAGCGAGGATGCTACCCTGTTCATCCCCATGCTTGAGGAATCGCTGGGCGTGCGGGATTTATAACATCACATCCCGCGTAAAACGGTATTCGATCTGATGGCGATATTCATCCTCTGGACGCAAAATGGCCTGTGCAAATTCGGGGTGATTGGGACTATCGGGCCAAATTTGTGGCTCTAACGCGATCCCTGCATAGGGGTGAAATGCCCGTCCCGTCGGGGCGGATGGCAAAACGGCCCCCAACCCTGCGCCCGTTTAAACCTGCAGCCCC
>CAXACF010000201.1:0-4383 GCA_963967125.1 uncultured Rhodobacterales bacterium
CAGACATGTTCAAGCTATTCAAAACCTCTTCGAAAACTGATTATTCACCGCGCGGAAAACGCTGGCTTTCTTCCAGCACATTCAAATCCATATGATTGCGCATAAAGCGCTCTGATGCTTTTTTCAGTGGTTGGTAATCCCAAGGGTAATATTCACCATTGCGCAGAGACTCATAGACAATCCAACGACGTGCTTGTGATCTGCGCACTTCTTCATCAAAACGCGCTAAATCCCATTTTGCATCCGCCAGCGCACTGAATTCAGCGCAGATATCGTCAAATTCGGGATCATCGATTAAGTTGACCAATTCATGGGGATCGTTTTCCAAATCGAACAATTGATCGGGGTCCAATGTACAGCGATTGAATTTATACGGCCCACTACGCAGCGACACCATGGGCGCATAACTGGCTTCGGCAGCGTATTCCATCGCGACGGGCGTTGTGCGCGCCATGCCATTTGCCAAAGGCACAAGCGTTTCCCCCTGCGTCCATGGCGCGACATCTTGCATCGAAATGCCCGCAATATCACACAGTGTTGGGCAGACATCGATATTGCTGACGGGATCGGCGACAAGACGTGGTTCAATACCTGACGACGAAATCATCATTGGCACGCGCGATGAACCTTCATAAAAGCTCATCTTAAACCACAACCCACGCTCACCCAACATATCACCATGATCGGAAACAAACAGGATCACGGCCTCTTGTCGCGTGGTTTCAAGGGTTTCTAGAATTTCGCCGATCTTGTCATCCAAATACGAGATATTGGCAAAATAGGCGCGACGTGATCGTTTGATATCGTCCTCTGTGATGTCAAAATTCCGCCAATCGTTTGCATCAAATATCCGCTTGGAATGTGGATCATGCGCGTCATAATCCATCGCAGGGATATCGGGCAAAAGATGATCGCAGTCTTCGTATAAATCCCAATATTTTTTGCGGGCGACATAGGGATCATGGGGATGCGTGAAACTGACAGTTAGACACCATGGGCGCGGATCATGTCCCCGCGACAGATCATAGATTTTGCGTACCGCTTCATAGGCAACTTCATCATCGTATTCCATTTGGTTCGTAATTTCGGCAACCCCTGCCCCCGTCACAGACCCCATATTGTGATACCACCAATCGATCCGCTCACCGGGCTTGCGGTAATCTGGTGTCCATCCAAAATCAGGCGGATAGATGTCTGTGGTCAAACGCTCTTCAAAACCATGAAGTTGATCTGGCCCGACAAAGTGCATCTTACCCGAAAGCGCGGTTTGATAGCCCGCACGGCGCAGATGGTGGGCATAGGTGGGCAGGCTTGACGGAAATTCTGCCGCATTGTCATAGACCCCCGTTACCGATGGCAATTGACCCGACATAAAGGATGCCCGACCTGGTGCGCACAGGGGGGAAGCTGTATAGCAATTTTGAAACCGAACCGAACGCGCCGCCAATTTTTTCAAATTCGGCGCATGCAACCATTCGGCAGGACCATCGGGAAACAATGTTCCGTTTAACTGGTCCACCATCAAAATCAAAATATTTGGCGTTGTCATTTGGGTCCCATCCTTTGGCAGATCAAAATGCAGTGCACTCTTGTTGTTTGTTATCACGGATCATCGCAAGCGAAATCAGGATGGGTTCAGCCAGATTTTACTTCGACGTTCCTTGATCAACGCATTCCCCGCATCTGTCCCATCATGAAAGGTCCCAAACCATTCATCCCACGGGGTTTCATCCGTACCATAGTTGCAATCAAAAAATCGATGGTGCAGCTGATGGAAAAAATCACCCACCTCAAGCCCCTTGGACTTGCCAACTTTGACACGCTCAAACCCTGTATGAGATGTGGGTGCACCAATCGTGCTGTGCATGATTAAGAACAGGACATGGATTGGATGCGCAGGAATAAGAAAGAACCACAAAACGACTACGCGCAGAAAAAAACTTTCTGCCGGATGCATCGCCAAACCCGACCAAGGACCCGTTTGGATATTCTTGTGATGCCACGAATGCACCCAAGTATAAAGTTTACCCACATGCAGAAGCCTGTGGAAGAAGTAGAAGTGAAATCCTGCCTCAATCGGGATCAATACGATCAGTACCAAAAACCAAATTGGGGCTGTTTCAAATGTGATCATTGGCGCGATCCCATTTGCATAGGCATACCACATCAGACATTCCCAAAATGTCATAAAGACCACCGCAACAATGGACCAAAGGATGTTGTCCAGCACCTGATCACGAAAGAAAAAGGCCCGCACATTGGTGGCCATAGGTCGCAGGAAATATTTATACTCGTCGCCTTGCAGATTTTTGGCCCACAACACAACATGCAGCCCGCCCGCAACAATCGTGATTAATGCAACATTTCGGATTAAAATTTCCGAAATCCAGCCCACCGATAATGTTTTTGCGGTCGCTAAATCAGGCGAAAACCACAAATAAAGCACGCTGGCAATCGCAAGAAACAGAAACCTTGTACCATAGGGTTTCCAACTTTTCATCAGATGACCAACCGTGCGAATGGGCGCCAAGGGCCAATTCCAATAGGGTGCCGTTTTCAACGGTAAGGCGGGTGTATGGTTCCATAATTTGCGCGCCATGGGCCACTCCATCTCAGGATAGTTGCCCGAAGGTGGGACAAGGTGGCAAAGGAAACTACCAAATAAACGACGCGCTTTGTGTCGGTTCCGTGAAATTTTACGCGCTGTCTATGCGTTGTAGCGCCATGTCATTCGCAACATCAGAGGTTGGCCGATTTTCCCGCATCGCTATCTTCAAAATATCTTGGATCGTTGATTTTAAACTTTCGATCTTCTTTAGCGCATCTTCACGTGAAGGTTCGCTATAAATGACCTGCGATGCGCCCATCATCCCGCCTGCATTCACAACGTAATCTGGTACATATGCGATCCCCGCATCACGCAGCGCCGCACCATGCCGATCTTCTGCCAGTTGATTATTGGCCAAGCCGCAAATCGCCTTTGCCTGAATACGTGGAATTGTCTCATCGTTTAATCCCGCACCCAATGCACAGGGTGCAAAAACATCAACATCGACCGAATGAATGTCGTTGGGATTGACAGCGGTCGCGTCAAAATCTTGCACAACCCGCGCCACTGCATCATCACGTACATCAGCCACCGTAATTTCTTCACCCGCAGTATACAAATGTTTGCAAAGCGCATATCCCGTCGCGCCCAATCCCTGAACAGCAATGCGCACGCCACGCAGAGTATCACGTTTCAGGACTATTTCCGAAACCGCCTGAATACCCATAAACCCGCCCAATGCGGTGAATTCAGATGGTTAAACCCCGCTTCATATTGTGAGGCGCGAGCAAAGACATAATCACATTCTTCCGCCAAAATGTCTGCATCATCGGGACCCACACCCACATCGATCGCGGTCCAATATCGTCCTGCTAAGGATTGCACATGCCTTGCAAACGCGCGCAGCAGTTCGGGTTTATGCGAGTTGGCAGGATCAGCAATGATGACACATTTACCACCCCCAAGCGGCAGACCGGCAACGGCGTTTTTGTAAGTCATACCCTTTGATAGGCGCAATGCATCTGCCAAGGCATCCGCCTCAGTTTCATAGGGATACATACGGCATCCGCCTGCCGCTGGTCCCAAAGCGGTGGAATGTAACGCGATAATCGCCCTAAGTCCGACCTTATCGTTCGCGCAAAAGATTACCTGTTCGTGTTGATCAAAATCTGGATGATCGTGTAACATTATGCTGCCTCCCCGATCATGATAACGCACCGCTGATGCGATCAGAACCATACTGTGCACAATGATTGAACGTTGATGTTACAGCAAGTCTACAAATCTATTTACAAATCAATTGGCGCAGTATCCACCACGCTTTGCATCGAAATATACGTTGATGTGGAAGCAACGTTTGGCAGTCGAGAAAGCTGCTCTCCCAGAACCTGCCGATAAGCGAAAATGTCGGATGTACGCACCTTGATCAAATAATCAAAACCCCCTGCAATCATATGGCAGGCTTCGACTTCGGGAATAGCGCGGACCGCTTGGTTAAAGGCATCTAACGCCTTTTCTCGTGTGTCAGACAATTTGACCTCAAGAAATGCGATATGTTCGACACCCAGTTTGGACGCCGACAGGGTCGCGCGGTACCCCGTGATGACACCTTCTTCCTCTAACCGTTTCACGCGCGCTGTGACAGGTGTTTTTGACAGACCCACGCGCTCTCCAAGGGCGGTCATTGAAATCCGCCCCTCGACCGAGAGCACCGAAAGTATTTTACGATCGTATTCGTCCATGATTTCACCTTGTATAGTTCATTTTGGCTATCAATATATAATTATTTGGTCAAATACATTATATATCTCACTTAAATAGGCAAATTACCTAGT
>CAXACF010000202.1:0-4381 GCA_963967125.1 uncultured Rhodobacterales bacterium
CGTTGAGTGGTTCAGACTGGTGTTGGGACTGATACCGCAAGGCCGGGAGCGGTTGAGTTGGCCAAAACGTTGGGACCTGGTCTGACCCGGCCAGAGTTGGAGGTATTAAACACGCTTGAAATTGTCTGGGTCACGATTGAATGGGATGAGGCGGAGACGAACAAAGCCTACGTGGTGGATGGGGCGCGTGCCACATTGGATCGAACTGGTGATGCGTTAAAGGTGTTTTCAGATTTTGCATTGATCACGGGTGGGGCAAATGCGGCCACAGTCGAAATGACATATGCCACGACATTGGGTCAGGCGGCTGGGGACTACGGCGTAACCATTGATCAATTGCCGGCCCAAGATGTGGCAGGGCAGGCCCCGTTTTTGTCCTGGCTTGCCGCCCTTGATGCACCGATTTCGGGATCAATCCGTGGTGGTTGGGATGACAGTTTTGCAATTACACCCACCAGCGCAACATTGGAAATTGGCGGCGGGCGTGTAAAGCCGACCGAAGGCACACGCCCTGTGGCCTTTGATGGGGCCAAGGCCTATCTAACCTATGATCCGGCAACACAAATGATGACGTTAGATCAAGTGCGCGTTGACAGTCGCGAATTGCAACTTTCCGCCTCTGGTTACCTGAAGGCAACGATTAGCGAGGGTGTCGCAGAAGATTTTGAAGGCCATATCGACATTGCCGATCTGTCTGCAAACCCATTGGGCTCCTTGATTGAACCGTTCAAAAGCCAAGACGGACATTTGGATTTTCGCCTATCTCTTGATCCGTTCCAAATTGAAGTGGCTGAAGCCTATATTCGCGAATTGGACGAGGGGTCTGATGGATATGCAAACGGTATCATCACCGCGCGGCCAGAAGGGTGGGAATTGCGCGTAAATGCCTTTACCCCGCGCGTTGGGTTGCGCAAGGCGCTTTCTGCATGGCCCGTTGATTTTAAGGCCAATCCGCGCAAATGGATCGATGATCATATTTCGGCAGGCGCGCTGGTGGATTATGAATTTTCACTGCATCGCTTGCCAAATGAATTGCCTGTGATCCACTATTCCATGGGGTTTGAGGATTTGGTCATGGCCCCCTTTGCCGATGCCCCGCCCATTCAGGGGCTGTCGGGGCATTTGACCAGCCATGATTTCATTTTGTCCCTTGAAACCGATGCGGGATATATCGAAACGCCCACTGGACGCGTTAATGTGGCGGGATCGCGCTATACCATCCCCAACGGTCGGATTAAACCATCGCTTGCCGATGTGTCATTGCAAATTGATGGCGCATATGAAGATGTGCTTTGGGTGCTAAACCATCCACCTGTGTCCCTGTCACAACGTGTTCCTGCGAACCTAGATTTAACAACGGGTCGGGTGATTGGAACGGTGGATATGTCCTTTTTGCTGTCCAAAACCGAAGCTGCAAAATCGCTGAAATATTCTGCGACTGGACGCATTTATAATGCACGATCCAAATTTGACGTGCTGTCCACCCAGATTGCATCAAATGCATTGGATATCTCTATCGATGATTTGATGTTCACGCTCAGTGGTCCTGCGCAACTTGGTGGAATTCAATCCGATATGCGGTTTGTCTCTTCTCTGGATCCCAAACGTGATCTGCGCCCACAGCTGAGCGCGGATTTGCGCGTATCAGATCGGGATTTGACGGGGTTGGGGGTTGCTTTGCCGCAGGATTTGTTGCGCGGAACGGCGGCGGCGGAGTTGATTGTTGATTTTCCAAAAGGGGCGGCACCACAATATCGGATCACCTCTGACATGATGGGGTTTGGGGCGCGTATTCCCACTCTGGGTTGGCGCAAATCAACGAATGCCAAGGGAGCGTTTCGTTTGGATGGTCGTCTGGGGGAAACCCCAAAAATCGATGGCATTTCCTATTCTGGTCAGGGCCTTGAGGCAGAGGCCAATGTGATCGTGTCCAATGGGGCCTATGCGGGTGTTAACCTGACGAAACTGCGTGTTGGGGATTGGTTCAACACAGGTCTGCGTATTGCGAAAAACGGGGCGCTTAAGATTACCTCAGGCACCGTTAAACTCTCTGAGTTTCTTGATCGGCGTCAAAGTGGATCTGGTTCTGGGGTTGAAATCGCACTGGACCGTCTGATCATTGATCCCGATAATTCCGTTACGGATTTTCGCGCCACATTGAACCAAAATGGTTTGGGGCCATTTTCGGGGGCGATCGACGGGGCGCCCATTGCTGGTCGGTTGTATGCCACACCCCTTGGTCCAGGGGTGGAAGTGGTCAGCACAGATGCCGCAGGGGTCTTGATGGCGACAGACGTTGTAAAACGGGCAACCGGTGGGTCGCTAAAGATGCAATTAACACCCACATCGCGCAAGGGCGAGTTGGATGGAACCATCAAAATTCGTGACATCCGCGTTCAAAATTCATCTGTATTGTTAGAGATCTTGAACGCGATCAGCATTGTGGGATTGTTGGACCAATTGGGTGGGTCTGGCATGTCATTGGATGAGGTTGACGTGACATTCCGAAACACGCCTGAACAGGTTGTGATTGAATCGGCAACCGCCTTTGGCCCATCGGTTGGAATTTCGGTCGATGGTTATTTTTTCAAAAAGCTGGGGCAATTGGATTTGCAGGGCGTCATTTCCCCGATTTATGCCCTCAATGCGGTTGGTGCGCTGTTTTCGGGCAAGGGTCAGGGATTGATTGGATTTAACTTTACCATTCGGGGGGAAACCGATAAACCGCGCGTCGTGGTGAACCCGCTGTCGGCGTTTACGCCCTCGCTCTTTCGTGAAATATTCCGCCGTCCGGCCCCCAATTTGGAAAAGTAATGAAGCTTTCTGATTTTGACTTTGATTTGCCCGAGGATTTGATCGCCACGCGGCCAATGACCCCACGCAGTGCGGCCAAGTTGCTGTTTGCACAGGGGGATGCATTCCATGACAAAACCGTCGGTGATTTGCTTGATCTGTTTCAGGCAGGCGACCGTTTGGTTTTAAACAATACCCGTGTCATCCCCGCGCGTCTTAACGGTGTGCGCAAACGCCATGGTGTTCAAGGTGGCAGTGGTGAAGCCAAGATCGAAGTCACCCTGCTGGACCCAGATAGTGAAGAGTGCTGGAGTGCATTGATTAAACCCTTGCGCAAAGTTGAAGTTGGTGAGGTCATTACATTCAGTGATCAGTTTCATGCAGAACTTTGCGAAAAACGCGATGGTCAGGCCATATTGCGCTTTAACCTAACTGGGGATGCATTTGATGCCGCGTTAGAACAGGCGGGTGCCATGCCCTTGCCCCCCTATATTGCATCCAAGCGTGCGGCAGATGAACAGGATAAAGAGGATTATCAAACCGTTTTTGCAAAACATCGCGGATCCGTGGCCGCGCCAACAGCCTCGCTTCATTTTGACGAAGGGTTGCTGGATGCGCTGATCGCCAAGGGCGTTGATATCACCTATGTGACGCTACATGTGGGGGCGGGTACATTTTTGCCCGTCAAAGTCGATGATGTCACAACCCATAAAATGCACAAAGAACGGGGTGAAGTTACCCCCGAGGCCGCCGCAGAAATATTGGCCACGAAATCCGCAGGGGGGCGTGTAATCCCTGTGGGCACAACAGCGCTGCGATTGGTGGAAACGGCGGCGCGGGATACTGGTCAGATTGCACCATGGAAGGGCGCGACCGACATTTTCATTTATCCTGGATTTAAATTTCATGTGGCTGATGCGCTGATGACAAATTTTCATCTGCCGAAATCTACATTGATCATGTTGGTCTCTGCCTTTATCGGGGCCGAGCGAACGAAAAAGCTTTACAATCACGCAGTAACTCAGCGCTACAGGTTCTTTTCATATGGTGATGCGTCGCTTTTGATCCCGTGATCTGATATTATTTTAAGTATGCCATGGCAAACATAAGGGTGTGGCGATGTTACAGGTTCTTTCAAACACATGGGCGTTATTGCTGGGCATGTTCCTTTTGATGATCGGAAACGGTTTGCAAGGGACATTGTTGGGTGTGCGTGGTGAAATCGAAGGGTTTTCCAATTTGGAAATGTCGATTGTCATGTCGGCCTATTTCGTAGGCTTTTTGGGCGCCAGCCGTGTTGTTCCTGAAATGATCCGCCGCGTTGGGCATGTGCGTGTTTTTGCGGCGCTTGGGTCCATTGTTTCGGCGGTTTTGATTCTGTATCCTGCGATCCCGCATCCTGTTGCATGGGCAATTGGGCGGGCCATTATCGGGTTTTCGTTTTGTGGGGTCTATGTCACCGCAGAAAGTTGGCTGAACAATGGGGCCAGCAACGAAAATCGTGGGCAGGCGCTGTCCCTATATATGGTTGTGCAGATGATTGGGATTGTATCGGCCCAAGGCATGCTGCTGCTTGCGGATCCATCGG
>CAXACF010000203.1:0-4379 GCA_963967125.1 uncultured Rhodobacterales bacterium
TCGCGTAGCGCACTTCGTGAAACGTATGGGGGTGAGGCGTTTATCCGTACCTGAGTAGCGAGCTTTAACGAGCTCTGCGGGAGTCAGGCCCAAAAAATAGGAAACGTCGTTGGGAAATTGATGCAGGTGCGGGATTTATAAGCCCCACGCATGTTGACATTTTCCATGCCCCCTTGCATAACCGAGCTCTCGCTGGTGGGGATTCCCCGCCTTTCTTCATCACATACGTCCACAGGACGCGCAGTTTGGGGCGATGCAGCCTGCATCACAACACTTGAATTCAGGGGCCGAAAAACGCGGAAACGAAAAGGAAAGACGCATGTTTGCTGTCCTAAAGACTGGCGGTAAGCAGTACAAAGTTCAATCGGGCGATTTGCTTCGTGTTGAAAAATTGGCTGCAGACGCAGGTGAAACAGTTCAATTCAATGAAATTCTAATGCTTGGCGGGGACGCACCCGTTGTTGGTTCTCCGCGCGTTGATGGCGCGGCAGTGCAGGCCGAAGTGATCGATCAGATCAAAGGCCCTAAGACAATCAACTTTGTTAAGCGTCGTCGTAAGCACAGCTCGCAACGGACGAAAGGCCACCGTCAACAACTTACATTGTTGCGCGTGACTGAAATCCTTTCTTCTGGCGCAGATGCATCTGGTATCAAAGCAGCAGTTGGCGCAGGTTCAGTTGCCTCAGCAGCACCAGTTGCCGCGGCAAAGCCAGCAGCAAAAGCCAAAGCAGCAGCACCTGCAGCAGCGGCAGGCGCAGATGACCTGAAAAAACTTTCAGGCGTTGGCCCAGCTCTTGAGAAAAAGCTACACGCCGCAGGCGTAACATCATTCGCGCAAATTGCAGCGTGGACAGATGCTGATGTAGCTGCTATGGACGAGCAACTGTCATTCAAAGGCCGTATCGAGCGTGAAGGCTGGATCGCTCAGGCCAAAGAACTGGCAAACTAAGGAGACGTAGGAATGGCACATAAGAAAGCAGGCGGTTCATCCCGTAACGGTCGCGACTCAGCTGGTCGTCGTCTTGGTGTAAAACTATTTGGCGGTCAGGCAGCAATCCCAGGCAACATCATTGTGCGTCAGCGCGGTAATAAGTGGTGGCCAGGTGAAGGCGTAAGTCAAGGTAAAGACCACACGCTATTTGCAACAGTCGAAGGCCAAGTGAAATTTCACAAGGGTCTAAAAGGCCGTACATTTATCTCAGTACTTCCGACAGCGGAGGCTGCTGAATAAGCCGAAAACCGAAAAGTTAAGTTTTCAAAAAGGGGATCGGCAAAGCGCCGGTCCCTTTTATTTTTTATTAACCAATGTTGGTGCAGCTAGGATCTCAGCCAACACAAACTGAAACTGGAAATGACAGATGTATGTCGCAGTCACATCATTGGCGGCTTTCGCCTTTAGTCAGATCGCAACGCCGGGACCGGCGAATATGGCGATGTTGGCCGCGGGTGCGCGTCTGGGATTTCGGGCGGCATTGCCGTTTATGTTTGGGGTGTTACTGGGTAAACAATTGATCATCTGGCCCATTGGTTTTGGGCTGATGGAATTGGCCACCCAAGTGCCGCTTTTGTTTTTGGCACTTAAATACATTTCGGCGGCCTATATTATATGGCTTGCTTGGCGTGTGGCGAACATGCGGTTGAACGTGGATCATGATCCAGTGGGACTGGGATTTCGGGCAGGATTGTTTGTGCATCCCCTTAATCCCAAAGCATGGATGATGATCACCTATAGCTTTTCCAATTATGTGGCTGTGGATGCCCCTGTTTGGATCGCCACGGCGTGGATTGCGGGCACATTGTTTGTGATACAGGCGATTTGCCACCCAATTTGGACTTTTTTCGGCGATCGTATCGCCAAAACTATAATAGGCACCCCCTTTGAACGTTATTTGATGTGGGGACTGGCAGGATTGACCGTTGCGTTTGTTCTGTTTGCTCTTTTGAGAGGAGAACTTTGATATGAAACTTGATGCGATCACAACACAGCCTGTTGTCGAAACCGCGCGCTTTGTGCTGCGACCTTTGCGCCGCTCTGATGCGGGGTTGATTGAGTTTTACACAAAGGACGAACGCGTCGCCCGTCAAACGACGACGATCCCGCATCCTCTGCCTCCAGGGGCAACAGAAACCTTTATCAATCGGTGTTTATCGGTTGAACGGGAAGAGGACGTTTGGGCCATTGATGCAAGTGCCGCAGGCTGGTCCGAAGTGGTCGGCTTGGTCAGCCTTGAACGCCTCAGCCGCAACCAATCCGAATTGGGGTATTGGGTGGCGCCTGCGTTTTGGAACCAAGGTGTTGCGTCCGAGGTTTCTGCCGCGATAATCGATGCAAATCCAATGGATAACGACACGATCTTTGCCGCCGTGTTTCAGGACAATCCCGCCTCTGCGCGTGTGTTGACCAACTGCGGTTTCGAATATGTCGGTGATGCCGAGGCCTTTTCCGTCGCCCGCAACGCCAAGGTCGCGACATGGACCTATATTCGTAAGTTTACCTAGGGCGACATAATGACAAAACACACAGCATATACTTCACCACGAGGGTCCGTTTTTGGCACGTCGATTGCGTGGCCGATGGGCCAAATGTGGCGATATTTGAGATAACGAAAACACGTATTTTCACACTCAAAGGTCGCCATATTCGGCGGCCTTTTTACTTTTTAGGAGAATTTTGATGCAACGCATTATTCACACAGATCGCTTGATCCTGCGTCCCGCTGATATTGGGGATGCGGGGCGGGTCGTACAGATTATGGAATACGATTTTTCAAAATGGCTGATCCCAGTGCCCAATCCATATACGCTGACCGACGCCCAAGATTGGTTGTCCTCTTTGCGTTTTGAACGGGGGCGTTATGTTTGGACGAGCACCCGTGATGGCGATGTGATTGGCATGATTGGAATTGATCCCACGCTGGGATATTGGATTGCCAAAGAATGCTGGGGGCAGGGGTATGTGACTGAGGCGGCGCATGCGGTTTTGTCGGCCTATTTCCATGATCCCTTTGCTGACCCGATTTATAGCGGTTATTTTGTTGAAAACGAACGCTCAGCGCGGGTTTTGACCAGTCTGGGGTTTTCGCCCATGGGCAAACCTGTTGTAACTTTTTCAACCGCGCGGCAAAGTGAATTGCCCCTGCAACGTATGGTTTTAACACCAGAACAATGGGGGCGGTGAACCCTCTCACCTTTGATGGACCTCGGGTGCATATACGTCCCATTCAGGCATCGGATGTCGACGTACTGCAGGATATAAATGGACGTGAGAGTGTTTCAAAGAACTTTGCCACATGGCCCTATCCCCTGTCACGGGATTACGTCGAACGGCGTGTTGCGGGCATGCGGTGGAAGAACGGATGGAGCTGTGGTTTCGCCATTGATGTGCCCGAAGTTGGAATGATCGGAAGCATTTCCTTTGGATCACCCAGCCAAGGTGGTAAACAGGATATGGAAATTGGATATGGTTTGCATCCTGATCACTGGGGGCAGGGATATACCACAGAAGCAACTGGGTTGATCTGTGAATATCTGTTTCAACGCTACCCAATCGAAAAAATCACTGCCTATGCCAATCTGGATAACATCGGATCGCAGCGGGTGTTAGAGAAGTGTGGGTTTCAAAATGTCGGGGAAGAGGATCAAAAATCCCCCGCACGGGGCACCGTGGACCGCGTTTATCGGTTTGAACGCTATCGCACATAACACGAACGCGTGCAGGCTTGTTCCTGCGCGGGTTTTGACATATGCCACCAATAGAAAAGAACCAGAGGCACAATCATGAAATTCCTAGATCTGACCAAAGTCTACATACGCTCGGGATCGGGCGGGGGCGGAGCGGTCAGTTTTCGCCGCGAAAAATTCATCGAATATGGCGGCCCCGATGGGGGCGACGGCGGCAACGGTGGATCGGTTTGGGCCGAGGCGGTCGAGGGTTTGAACACCCTGATTGATTTTCGTTATCAACAACACTTTTTCGCGGATAACGGACGTCCCGGCATGGGGTCACAACGGTCTGGCGCGAATGGTGAGGATAAGGTTTTATACGTGCCCGTTGGAACCGAAATTCTGGACGAAGATCAGGAAACATTGATTGCAGATTTAACGGCTGTGGGCGATCGTGTTTTGTTGGCCAAGGGCGGCAATGGCGGTTTTGGGAACCTGCATTTCAAATCCTCAACCAACCAAGCACCACGGCGCGCAAATCCGGGGCTTGAGGGGATTGAACGCACACTTTGGTTGCGCCTGAAATTGATTGCGGACGCGGGTTTGTTAGGATTGCCAAATGCAGGGAAATCAACGTTTTTGGCGGCAACATCGAACTTCCGGAGCATCACCTACTCTTTCTGGAGCTGTAATACCAATAATTCTTACTTGGTCTC
>CAXACF010000204.1:0-4377 GCA_963967125.1 uncultured Rhodobacterales bacterium
AAATCCTTCGCGGCGCATGTTTTCAATCAAAACACCCATTTGTAATTCGCCACGCCCTGCAACCTCAAACGCCTCTCCACCTGGGGTGTCGGTGATTTTGATGGCCACATTGCTTTCGGCCTCTTTCATCAGGCGATCACGGATCACACGCGATTGCACTTTCTTACCCTCACGCCCTGCAAGCGGGCTATCGTTGATGCCAAATGTCACTGTGATAGTGGGGGGATCGATGGGTTGTGCCTCAAGCGGTTCATCAACGGCCAATGCGCAAAGCGTGTCCGAAACGGTGGCTTTGCTCATCCCTGCGATTGTGACGATGTCGCCTGGTGTCGCCTCATCAATTTCCTGTTGTGCCAATCCGCGGAACGCAAGGATTTTGGTCACGCGGAACTGTTCGATTTTTTGTCCCACACGCGACAGCGCTTGGATTGTTGAGCCAACCTTCAGCGTTCCGCTTTCTACGCGGCCTGTCAAAACGCGGCCGATGAAATTATCGCTGCCCAGTGTTGTGGCCAACATGCGGAAATCTTCATCCTTGCGCTGCAATTGGCGCGGGGCAGGGACATGGTTTACGATCAGATCGAAAAGTGCTGACAAATCCTTGCGCGGGCCATCCAATTCATGATCTGCCCAGCCGGAACGGCCTGATGCATACATGTGCGGGAAATCCAACTGATCGTCGGTCGCATCCAAGGCCGCGAACAAATCAAAACATTCGTCCAATGCACGATCAGACTCTGCATCGGGTTTATCAACCTTGTTCAACACAACAATTGGGCGCAATCCCATGGCCAGCGCTTTGGATGTCACGAATTTCGTTTGTGGCATGGGGCCTTCTGCGGCGTCCACCAATAGGACAACACCATCCACCATGCTTAGGATACGCTCAACCTCGGCACCGAAATCTGCGTGACCTGGGGTGTCAACGATGTTGATACGCGTGTTTTTCCATTCAACGGACGTACATTTCGCCATGATCGTGATGCCACGTTCACGTTCCAAATCGTTGCTGTCCATCGCGCGTTCGGCCACAGCCTGATTTGCGCGGAATGCGCCCGATTGTTTTAGAAGTTCGTCAACAAGGGTGGTTTTACCGTGGTCAACGTGCGCGATAATCGCGATATTGCGAAGTTCCATATGCAGGAGTTACCTAAACTAGTGATGTTTGGGCACCGCCTATCCGCAAAACGCCTAAATTGCCAGACCCTATTGGGTCGCAGGGCAAGTTTCTTTGCCCTGCGGAAAAATTATGTGGATTTAGTGGTTCAAATGAATATTGAAAGCGGATCGCAATTCTGCTTCGGTTTCTGGGTCAAACCGCGCGTTTGTGGGTTCGCTGAGGATTGCATCTTTGCGTTGTGTGGCATTGGCCAATAGATCGGGTTTTCCGTTTTCAACCCATTCCTTGGGGCTACTGCGATCGCCAAGCGCGGGATAGATGTATTCGGTTTGCATCAGTTTCAGGGTTTGATCCGATCCCAAATAATGCCCTGGCCCTGTTAGGCAGGTTTCGCGGATGACCTCTAGGCTGACGCTATCTTCGGTGACATCAATCCCTTTAACGCAGCGCAGCGCCTGACCGATGATATCATCGCCCAAGATCAGGCTTTCGTGACAGAACCCCAGTAGGGATGCGTGCATGCCCACAGATTCATAAACCATGTTCAACCCCGTCAAACCCGCCATCAGGTTTGAATTCATTTGTTCCCAACCTGCCTGCATATCAGGCAGTTTCGCATCCGCGATCCCCGCCGCGGCACCACCTGGAATGCCATAGAATTGGTGCATCTGCGCGCAACCCGCCGTCAACAGAGCCTGTTCACCACTGCCCCCTGACATCGCACCTGTACGCAGATCGGAAACAAATGGCCATGTGCCAAAGATTGCGGGATGCCCAGGTTTGATGGAATGCACATAAACCAATCCCGCCAAACATTCAGCGACCGCCTGTACGATTGCACCGGCGATGGGGGCAGGGGCGGTTGCGCCTGCTTGTCCCGCGCTTAGCAACAACACGGGCATGCCCGCCTTGATGCATTCCTCCATCACTTCACAGCTTTCTGTTGCAAATTTCATGGGTGGCACAACAAAACAGTTTGAGTTGGACACAAACGGACGTTCGCGCCATTTGTCCTCGCCCCCTGCCATGATGTGTAGCATTTCAATGGCATCTTTGACAAAACTTGGCTCGGTAAAAGAGGTGCCGATGTGTTTTTTGGTGCCGCTGCAGCAGGCGTAAATCGTGTTCAAGTCCATTTCGCGGTTATCAAGGATATCACGCGCCACCATGGGACGTTGTAGGAAATGAATATTGTCCAAATGATCCGTGATGCGTGCGGCGTCATGCAAATCCTGTAACGTACTATCGCGATAATTTTTTCCGTCAACATCTACCATATGGACGGCCGCACCCGCTGTTCCGAAATGTACGCGTGTTCCGCCCAAGGTTAGGTCGTGTTTTGGATCACGACCATGCAGCGTGATTTCCCGATTGGCCGAAGCCAGCGCATCTTCGACCAATGAACGGGGGAAACGCAGGCGTCCATCATCGCCCAAAATCGCACCAGCGGCTGTCATGTAATCAATGCCGCTTCGAGGCGCTTCGGATAGGCCGATTTGTTCCAGCGCATCAAGGGCGGCTTGGTGAATACGCTCCATCCCTTCTTGGGTCAGCGGGCGATATTGGCCACCTTCTAAACCTGCGCGAACGGGGCGCAGATGTTCTGCAAGTGGGGCTGAGCGGGTTTGACGGCGGGCGTTTCTGCCGCCTGCGCGACGAGGGGTTTCTGATGTCATTGCAACGTTTCCGATTGTTTAAGTGTTCTGAAGGGGGAAGGGTTCAGAACAAAACAGGTGCGCCGCGTGCCGCGCGGCCACGGCAGGCACCGATCACAACGATCACAAGCGTATGTTTAGATGTCATAGACTGCATGGTCACCCCGTGTGTTGCACAACAGTTGAGGCGAAGCGTTGGAATCGTCTAGCCGGTTTGCGACCTATGTCGCATTTGGACTACACCGTACTGCAATCTTCGTTTCCATAATCGGCCATGCATTTTTTTATAGGTGCAATATTGTATCTCGCTGTTGCGCTCGAAACTGTTGACATCTTTCTCAACTATTTCTTGATAATCCACGTATACGCGACGCATCTCTTGTTGGCAGACGTTTTTCCGACCGTCAAACCAACAAGTCGATTTCCTAGTTGGGCGTTCTTCGATCCGGATACGGTCACGGACGCGTAATTCGATTTTTTCGGGAATTTTTTATTCCAGATCGCAGCGCAGTAATCCTTGGTTTCCCTAATAAAAGCATTAAAAAAATTAATCCTTTTGGATGGGGCGGCAGGTCATTGGTGTGTAAGGGGTTAACCCGAAGCCAGAAATAGCGAATACCTACACTACACAAAGTAGGGTATCTCCGATGGCGCAAGCAACACCAACCGAAAAGCAAATTCGCATTCTTGTCGCAGACGATCATGAAATGATATTGGACGTTGCGCGGATGTATCTGGATCAACAGGGTGACATGTCTGTTGTCACGGTGCCGGATCTTGATGCTGCTTTGAATGCTTTTCGTGAAGAAGGGCCATTTGACATCGTTATACTTGATTATCAAATGCCGGGTATGGACGGCCTGGCAGGATTGCAAAAAATGGTTGCGCTTGCCGGAGATCGCCCTGTTGCAATTATCACCGGTAACGCAACGCGAAACCTGATGAACCAGTCACTAGATGCGGGTGCAGCAGGGATTATTTCAAAATCGCTTCCGATGCGATCCTTGGCTAATTCAATTCGTTTTATCCATTCTGGTGAAACGTATATGCCGCTTCATTTGATGCAGGATGAGCCAAAGAAGAGAGCCGCCGAGTCAGGCCCGTTAAGCGGGCGCGAAATGACAGTGCTCGGACACTTGGGCGAGGGGCGAAAGAATAAAGAAATCGCAAGTACACTAGGCCTATCTGAAGGCACAGTTAAAATGCATGTCATGTCGATTTGTAGAAAGCTAGAAGCAACAAATCGTACGCAGGCTGTTGTGATCGCACGCGATATGGGTTTGTTATAACACTTGATGCATTTGAATTATGATAATCGAACACGTAAGCTAGATTGCGTGTGGTTTGCAAAGCGCGACTTTTTGTGTCGTTCCTAACGGTCAAAAAACATAGTTATTTAAGATCTTCAGGCCGTTTGCGTCTATCCGTTTATTTCGCCTCTTTGATCATTAACGACCCAATGTGACAGGATGTAAGCAAAGGACATGCCAAATAAAAAACGCCCGCAGAGTGCGGGCGTATTTTTCACAGATGTGCAAATGATCTTATAGATACATCATGCCTGAGCGCATTTGACGTTTCGCAGAGTTTTCAGAAGATTTT
>CAXACF010000205.1:0-4336 GCA_963967125.1 uncultured Rhodobacterales bacterium
CGCCCCCCAAATGCGTACCGCCAAACCATCGTGTGACAATCACAACGTGATCAAACAGCTCTTCACGTTCTAACATGCGCAGGATTACAATCCCTGCCCCTGCTTCACCATCATCATTTTTGATACCACCCTCGCTCGATGACAGAAGCGCCCATGTGTTGTGGGTCGCTTTGGCAAATTTTTTGGAACGTTTTAGTTGCTTTAAAACAGCCAGCGCATCTGCCTTGGTTTTGGCCTCTGACCCAGTAACCGCATATTTGGAACCGCGATCAGTTAAAACTGGATCAATTTGTTTCATGCGCGCTAGTTGATTTCTTCCTCAAGGTGCATTTTCATATCAACCAAAACTTGCTGCAAGGCAACAGTTTCACGCAATAAACGTTTCGCTTCATTAATTGTAATGATCCCATCTTCGATAGATTGATGGTATTCCGACATCAATATGGCGAAGCGTTGCGACATAGCGATAACATCAAAATTCACACCCCCTGCCCCATATTCTTCAGAACTTGGCTCTCGACTATTGCGGGACAGTGTTGCGCCTGTCACTTCGGCCAAGGCTGTTGTTACATGTGGAAAGCTGGCCGTTTTTTCCAAGGCTGCAACGGCATCAATCGGCATATAGCGATCATAATGTTCGGGATTATCTGAGTAATATCGACCTAATGTAGCCTTTGACTTACCAGTAATTGTGCAGGCGTTTTCAATTCCCACATCTTTGACCAAAGCCTCTGTGTGCTTTTTCAAGTAACTTCCAACTGTTTGCATACAAAATTCCCTCACCCCCAAATGGGGAAAAATCCTATCCTTTTACCATTAAACAATACTTTAGGCAATGGCATAATTACGGTTCGTGCAAGCAGGGGCGTTACGCCCATGAAGTTGCCGAATTGGGGTGGGAAACTGTGACAATCACTCCCGGCCGCAAACCAGTCGCGGTTAGGCATCCTCGGGGTTGGGTTAACGATTGTGGTAAGTGTTGCATTGCTTAGTGTATTTCCCACCCCTTTCAGCTTGAAATTCAGGTTTCTTCACGGCATGACTTGGCCATGGCCAAACTGTATTTTCACTATTCAACGATGAACGCTGGAAAAAGCACACTGTTGCTGCAGGCGTCCCACAACTATGTTGAGCGGGGGATGCAGACGTATCTGTTGACCGCAAATTTTGATGATCGCGCGGGAACTGGCAGAATCGGGTCACGCATTGGGATTGGGGCGGATGCAGACACCTTTGCATCCAAAACTGACTTGTTTTCAAAAATACAAGAACGCCTGAATACAGGCCCCTGCGCCTGTGTGTTCATTGATGAGGCACAGTTTTTGTCCGCCGATCAGGTTTGGCAATTGGCCCGCGCTGTGGATGATTTAAAGGTGCCCGTGATGTGTTACGGATTGCGCGTAGATTTTCAGGGAAAGCTCTTTCCAGGCTCAGCCGCGCTTTTGGCATTGGCAGATGAGATGCGAGAGATACGCACCATTTGCCACTGCGGGAAAAAGGCAACGATGGTTGTGCGACAGGACGAACATGGAAACGTGTTGACAGACGGCGCGCAGGTACAAGTTGGCGGAAACGAAACCTATGTCTCGCTATGCCGCGTACATTGGCGACAGGCCATTGGGGATTAATGCATTCGCCCACCGTTTGGCACAATTTGATCTGGGGCGATCAGAACAACTGCACCTGAGTCATCCATGCATCCCAGAACCAAAACCTCGGACATGAACGGACCGATTTGTCGCGGCGGGAAATTTACAACGCCCATCACCTGTTTTCCGACCAATTGCTCTGGTGTATAGTGTGCCGTAACCTGAGCCGACGTCTTGCGTTCGCCAATTTCACCGCCAAAATCGATCCACATTTTAATCGCTGGCTTTCGCGCCTCGGGAAAAGGTTCTGCACGGATCACTGTACCCACGCGGATATCGACGTTTAGAAAATCATCATAAGTGATGTCAGCCATTTGAAAGTTCCTTTGAACGCATGGTCGCGGCTGCGACGGTTCCACCAATCAATGGGGTCAAACCCGCGTTTTGATCCATTAATACCTCAAGCCCCGCCTGCGTTGTCCCATTCGGACTGGTCACATTGATCCGTAACTGTTCGGGCGTTTCATCGGACGCCTTGGCCAATGCGCCTGCACCTGCAACGGTGGCTTTGGCCAATTGCATGGCCAAGTCTGGCGACAACCCCTGCGCCTCGCCTGCATTGGCCAGTGCGTCGATCATGTAAAACACATAGGCGGGTCCAGACCCCGACACACCCGTGACCGCATCCATTTGACTTTCGCTGTCCAAATCAACAACCGCACCAATCGCGGATAAAAGCGCATGCGCCAGATCAATGTGATCTGCTGTCGATACGGCATTTCCGATCAGTGCCGTAATGCCCTGACCGATTGCAGCAGGGGTATTTGGCATTGCCCGAAGAATTGGAGTATTTGCGCCCAAAATGTCTTCATAAGTTCCAATAGATATACCTGCAGCAACCGATAGAAACACAGTTTCCCCGCCCCCCATGGCCTGAAGCGTCGGAAGCGCCTCTTGCATCATCTGTGGTTTAACAGCGATCAAAACCAGTGCGGGTTTGGCAGGGGGTTCATCATTCACATGAACCCCCTGTGCGCGCACCCACTCCGATGGATAAGGGTCCACAACGTAGACCGAAGATGGGTTTAAACCATTTGCAAGCCAACCTGCCAACATGGCAGAACCCATTTTTCCGCAACCAAGCAGAACCAAACCCTGCTGAGAAAGTGTGTCAAACGTCATATCAACCCCAAACAAGCAATTTCATTTGGGTGGCAGTATTATGCGTGACCATACGCTTCTGCAATGGCGACTTGCATCGCTTGTTGCGGCGTGTGCTCTCCATATACCGCGAGTTGGAAGGCGGGATAATACCGTTCCGCATTCATCACTGCCGCGCCGATCATGGTGTCAATTTGTTCAGGCGACGCAAATTGTCCACCCGACAGAACCAGACCATACCGGTACACCATTAGACCAGGTTCGTCCCAGTAGGAAAAACCACCCGTCCAACAGCGATCGTTTACTTCGTTCAACGCTTCATAAAGGGCTGGAAGTCGCTCTTTCGGCGGCTCCATTTCGAAGGTACAAATCAACCGTAGCGTTTCATCAAATCCCGACCACGCCAATGTTAGCGAATATGTACGCCACTGCGCCTCAACGGCCATTGCGATTTGATTTTCTTCTATACGATCAAACTCCCACTCATGGTGCTCAGCGATGTGTTCGACAATATCGATTGGGTGAATTTCTTCTTCTAAGAACTGCTCGTTCAATGCCATAGCGCCACCTCTTTTATGCTTAGCGTAGGGAAGTGGCAGCTTCCCCAATCGCTTGGTGCCTGCTCAAGAGGCTGGGGGGATGACCCTGCCTCTTACTAGATATGGTGCTGTGCTTTGATTGATATGTAAAGCAAAATATTTGTGACGCACACAAAATGCTGTGGATAAAAAAGTTATCCACAGAAAATATGCGATTTCAGTTCCGCTCTGAATTCAGTGATGGTGTTTAGGGCGTTCCACGCGATTATATTTAACCGACGCGCCCCAATTTTGATTGATCACGTGTGATCAATTGTATTGACCCTTGCCCAAATTGCGAACAGCAAAGAGGCCAAGGTAGTGAGTGTCTTGACGTTTATTTGTTCGCTAACGCGTCAAGGCGCGCTTTCAGCTCTGCGTTTTCTTCGCGCGCTTTTTGGGCCATCATGCGCACCGCATCAAATTCTTCGCGGGTTACGAAATCACGATCCGCCAACCAACGGTCCATCCACGATTTCATGGCATTTTCGGCCTCGTCCCGTGCGCCCTGCGCAACACCCATCGCGTTTGTCATCAATTGGGACAAGTCATCGAACATTTTATTTCGGGGGGTCATCGCACTCTCCACATTTGTTTCATGTTACATATGGTACGAATTGAGGCGCACCGCAAGGTTGACAAGTCATTCTTGTTGGATGAAGTCATATTTGGAGAGGTACAAACGTGATAGAATTTCCAAATATTTCGCCCGAGATTTTTTCCATAAACGTCTTTGGAATCGATCTTGCGCTGCGCTGGTATGCCATGGCCTATATCTTGGGCCTGATCCTTGCGTGGCGTATCGCCTATTTCGCGGTGTCACGACCGTTGATATGGCCGCGCAATCAAGCGCCGCTTGATCCCGTACAGCTTGAAGATTTGCTGACATATTGCATCTTGGGGGTCATTTTCGGTGGCCGACTTGGATATGTGATCTTCTATGATACGGCACATTATATCGCCAACCCAATCGAAATCCTTATGCTTTGGAAGGGCGGCATGGCCTTT
>CAXACF010000206.1:0-4296 GCA_963967125.1 uncultured Rhodobacterales bacterium
TCGCCATAGCCTGCCAAAAAATCACGCGGGGTCAGGGTGTCCACCACATCAATATCCGCCAAAACCATGCTGGGTTGATGAAACGCCCCGATCAAGTTTTTGCCGTGGGGCGCATTGATCCCTGTTTTGCCACCCACCGAACTGTCAACCTGCGCCAAAAGCGATGTGGGCATCTGCACAAAGCGAATGCCACGGCGCAACACAGCGGCCGCAAATCCCACCAAATCTCCGATCACGCCACCGCCAAGTGCAATGATCACATCTCGGCGTTCAATTTTTTCGCTTAGCAACCATTCAACGGTTCGTTCAAAATGCGGCCATGATTTCGTGCTTTCCCCCGCAGGTAGGGTCAGAGACGCCGTTGAAATTCCTGCGCCCTCTAGTCCCTCAATCAGGGTGTTAAGGTGAAGGTCCGCCACGTTTTCATCCGTCACGATTGCCACGCGTTGTCGTTTTAACAAGGGCGCGATAAAGCCCGCCGCATTCGCAATAAGACCCGATCCAATATGGATTTGATACGCGCGTTCCCCAAGGTTTACATCAACCGTTTTCATTGTTTGCCTAACCTTCAAATATTCCGTCGTGTTGTTCTAACACATCAATTACGCGATCCACCATCTCTGGAATTTCAGTTTCACCATCAGAGGACACCTGCACATCTGCCAAGGCGTAAATGGGTGTGCGGGCAGTATGAATATCAACCAAGGTTTGATAGGGGTTTTCTGTCTGTAGCAGCGGGCGGGTGGTTTTGTGTTTCACCCTATTCCAAAGCACATCAGGTTCCGCATTCAGCCAAAGGGACACCCCCAATTCGCTCATGTTTTTGCGATTGCCTTCTGCCAAAAACGCGCCACCCCCCGTGGATAGGATACCGGGTTTTCCGACCAACAGACGTTCAATAATTTGTGACTCTTTCTCGCGGAAAAACGGCTCGCCGTAGCGGGCAAAAATTTCAGCAATCGAAAGATTTGATGCGGCTTCAATCTCTTGGTCAGAGTCCAAAAACGCCACATTCAAACGCTCGGCCAATGCCTTGCCTACAGCGGATTTTCCCGCCCCCATCATCCCCACAAGGGCGACTGTCTTTTTCAACGTCCGTGTCATGTGCGTCTTATTGGCGATCTGACGCCAAATTACAATAACAGGAATAACTTTGCTTGGTTCTTCTGGGCATTCGTGATTATACTGCGGCAAAAGCCAACAAAATTGGATGTAAGCATGGGCAGATTGATCAAATGGATTTTGATTTTATGCGTCTTTGGATTTTTGGCGCTGTCGGTCTATGCCTATGTTGGTCCATTTTTTGGCGTAAAGTTCGACCCCATTCGCAGCCCCGTTAGTCAGTCGATTAAGTTGAATGAGATTTAGTGCGCATTCCCTTGCCTTGATCTTATGCCTATCCGCTCAAATCGGTGTGGCGCAAAATGCCCCTCTGTCGGCCATTGATTGGTTGGACGAAAAAAATGCCCCTGCGGATGCATCAGAGCCCACTGACCCAGATCCCATCGTCGAACCAGAAATCCAAGTTGTTCCGCTTGAGGATATTTCACGCAACTCTGTCGGGCTTTTGCCTGCGCGTGTCACGGGACTGCCATCGCATTTGTGGCGGGAAAGTCAGTCAAATGCCCTCGAAACCCTGCTGAACGAATTTCCAGCCGAACATAATCCTGTTATCCATTCCTTTCTGTTCAACCTGCTTTTGACCGAGGCGGATGCCCCAGTTGAGGATCAGCGCACGCATGCATTCCTAAAGGCGCGTATTCGCAAATTGATCGGCTTGGGCGCTGTTGATGCGGCACATGCAATGTTGGAACGTGCGGCCCCCTTGCCACCGTCCTTGGTGCCCCTGCTGTTTGAGTTGTCCCTTTATGATGCCTCTATTGAACCTGCCTGTGATCCTGTGTTGGCGCTGGGTCCAAATTACCCTGATGCGGCCGCGCGCATTTATTGTTTGGCGCGGCGTGGAGATTGGTTAACGGCCACACTTGTTTTGGATGCAACCGAGGCGCTGGGTGAATTCACGGGACGCACGGCGGCATTGCTGCATATCTATCTGGAGACCGAAACTGAGGATGAGATTGACGCCAATTTACCCCCGAATTTGCGCGTCTCCGCCCTTGATTATCGCCTATACGATGCAATTGGATTGCCACTGACCCCCGATCTGCTGCCGCGTGCCTTTGCGGTGTCTGATCTATCAGGGGATAATGGATGGCGTGCCCAATTGATTGCAGCGGAACGATTGGCACAAACAGGCGCTATTGGAGATAACCGGTTTTTGGGGATCTATAGCGCCAATACCCCTTCTGCGTCTGGTGGGGTTTGGGACCGTGTCGCCGCGTTTCAGGCCTTTGAAACCGCGCTGCAAACTGACGTGGATGTTACAGCCTCACTTGATCAAGCATGGGCCAAATTCTACGCAACCGATTTGGCACGCACATTTGCAAATATCTTTGCAGAGGATGTTGTGAATGCGGGCCTGACGACCCCCACCGCGATGGATGTCATACTGATGTCAAATCGGTATGACGCAGCCCCTGAAACGAATGATTTTCGCACCTTTGTGGCGCATGGCGTCATGCCCGTCACACCACCACTTCCCCCAATGGAACGGGCAATTTATGACGCATTTTTGGAACCACGTATCCCATTTGTTGTGGAACAGATGATTGCCCAAGGCCGATTGGGCGAAGCAATCCTTGCCACATTGATCCAATTGGACAAGGGTAGCGCGGGGGATGCGCGCGATCTACACGAAAGCCTGTCAACTCTGCGCCTGATCGGGTTAGAGGATTTGGCGCGTCGCGCGGCCATCTATGCCATATCTAAGGCACCCTAATTCATGAATGATTTGCGCCGCATAGAGGCCTTTCTTGAGGCGAAATCCGCAGAAACGGGTGCGTCACAAAATACGCTGTCGGCCTATGCCCGCGATCTGGCGGATTTTCACGAATTCCTGATCGATCAGAAACAGGATTTCATGCAGGTCGATATGGGGGGCATTGAAACCTATCTGGTGGATTTGGTTAATCGTGATCTGTCGCGGGCAACGCGCGCGCGCAGATTATCTGCGATCAAACAGTTCTTTCACTTTTGCCTAGAAGAAAACTGGCGCGCGGATCATCCAGCGTTGCAAATCACGGGTCCTGGACGGGAAAAATCACTCCCCAAAACCATGACTGTTATTGACGTTGATCGTTTGATGGAGTGTGCCATAACCACCGCCAAGGGCGAAGTTGAACGCGCCAGAAACGCCTGTTTGATGCAGGTTTTATATGCAACGGGTATGCGCGTGAGTGAGCTGATGTCCCTGCCTGTCGCCGCTTGTCGCGGTGAGCCCGAGTTTTTATTGATAAAAGGAAAGGGCGATAAAGAACGCATTGTCCCCCTATCACCACCCGCTTCTGCCGCATTGACCCTATGGCTGTATCACCGCGATCGCGAGGAAGAACACAAGGTGAATGATGGGCATGATACCTCCCCCTTCCTTTTCCCATCGCGCGGGAAACTGGGGCATTTAACGCGCCACTGGTTTTACCAAAACATCAAAAACTGGGCCGTTCATGCGGGTATTGATGCAAGCGTTGTGACCCCGCACACAATCCGGCACGCCTTTGCCACGCATTTATTGGCAAATGGTGCGGATTTGCGGGTGATCCAAACCCTATTGGGACATGCAGATGTATCCACGACGGAAATCTATACACATGTTTTGGATGATCATTTGCGCGATCTGGTGATGGATCATCATCCACTATCGACGAAACGGCGCAAATCTATTGGCAACACCTCTTCCGAGGGCCAATAACCCGTTTCCAACGCGGTGTGATAGCCTTGATCCAAACCTGCGTTGATCATGGCATTCTGTGCCGTTTGGTGATCATAAGACAGATCATGGATCGTGAATGAACCTGCGTCCAAAATGCCATAGGATGTTGTCGACTGTCCGTTGTGCGCGGGCATCCCAATTGCCCCACTGTTGAACCAAGTCACACCTTTGATGCATTTCTGAAACGGAATTCCCGAATGGCCTGCGATAATCCCGTCAAACCCGCCAAGATCACGCTCTACCTCATTGATTAGGCTTTTAAAATCTTGGTCAGATGTTGTTGAAAATAGAAACTGGGAAACATGACTGAAACCGCCATGCAGAACGACATAACGCTTTCCACAATGTGTAAAAATCAAATGATCAGGCAGCGCACCCATAAATTGTCGTTGATCTGTGCTCACCTGTTGAGTTGCAAAAGTATACCAACCGCGTGATAACAGATCACAGGTGCTACCCGCCTCAAA
>CAXACF010000207.1:0-4286 GCA_963967125.1 uncultured Rhodobacterales bacterium
TTTAACATCCTTACTTTTTTCAAGGGCTTCAATGGTAACTTTTCTACGAATGGTATATTCTTTCTTGACCCTCTCTAAGTAGGAGTTTGGAGCAGTGATAGCCGCTTCACTAGCCATTAAAGCCAGGGCAGGAGGAGATAATCCGTGACCCCAACCAATTACCTTCTGTCAGTATCGTCGAAGTGATGGCTCCGACGTCTGATGGGGATTTGTTCGCGCGACCGCTTGAATGGGATGGCGATGATGGCGAGCCAATAATCCTATTGATGACACGTAAATCGGACCCAGCGCTGGGTCGTGGTGATCGGATACTTGCAAAACTAACAAAGGTATCTGACGAACAATATCAATATGAGGGTCGCTTGATCCGTAAAATTGGGATCAGCCCCACCCGTGTCCTCGGTGTGTTTCGGCAAACGTCTGAAGGTGGTCGCATTGTCCCAATTGATAAAACGGGCAAGGAATGGAGTGTCCCCGAACAAGCAAGGCGTGGCGCGAAGGATGGAGAGTTGGTGTTAGCCGAACAGATCGGTCCCAAGGCGCGTATGGGATTACCCAAAGCAAGCGTTGTTGAGAGATTGGGCAACCCATCAGCACCAAAAGCAGTATCACTGATTGCGATCCATCAACATGGCATTCCAGATCATTTTCCGGATGATGTTGTTGCCGAAGCGGATAATCAGAAGCCAGCCGCGCTTGGCAATCGCACTGACTTTCGGGATGTGCCGTTTGTCACCATTGATCCTGCTGATGCACGTGACCATGATGATGCATGTTTTGCCGAACTTGATCCTGATCCAAAAAACACAGGCGGTTATTTAATCTGGGTCGCGATTGCGGATGTCGCCCACTATGTCATGCCTGCATCAAAGCTGGATCAAGAGGCGCGTTTACGCGGGAATTCCACATATTTCCCCGATCGTGTCGTTCCAATGCTGCCTGATCGTCTATCAGGCGATCTGTGTTCATTGCACGAAGGCGTTTCGCGCGCATCGATTGTTGTGCGCATGCAGATCGATAAAGAGGGTCAAAAACTCGGGCATACGTTTTTTCGGGGACTGATAAAATCGCATGCATCCCTAACTTATGAAGAGGTGCAGAGCGCCGTTGATGGCAAACCGAATGACAAGTGTTTGCCTTTGTTAGAGACTGTTATTCGCCCATTATACGACGCATATCATGCATTGGTGAAGGCGCGCGAATTACGTGCGCCCCTAGATCTTGAACTGCCCGAACGCCGTGTTGAGTTGAGCGATGAGGGTAAAGTGACATCCGTCAATTTCAAAGACCGGCTTGATGCGCACAAGTTGATCGAAGAGTTTATGATTTTGGCAAATGTGTCTGCGGCAGAGGTTTTGACCGAAAAAAAGTCGCCTTTATTGTTCCGTGTTCATGAAGAGCCATCAGATGATAAATTGGAGTCATTACGCGAAACCGCAAAGTCGGCTGGATTGGTTCTTGCCAAAGGACAGGTTCTTCGAACGAAACACCTGAACATGTTATTGCGGCAAGCGCGCGATACAGAGCATTCAGAGTTGATCAACATGTCAACGCTACGATCAATGACGCAAGCCTATTATAGTCCTGAAAATTTTGGACACTTTGGTTTGTCTCTTCGGTCGTATGCACATTTTACCTCGCCCATTCGACGCTATGCAGATTTGATTGTACATCGTGGTCTAATTTCTGCGCATGGATGGGGTGACGATGGTTTGACGGCATTTGATATCGAAAACCTGGCTGAAACGGCGAATAAGATTTCGGAAACGGAACGTCGATCAATGTTGGCAGAACGGGACACAACGGATCGCTATTTGGCGGCGTATTTGTCCGAAAAAATGGGATCTGAGTTTCAGGGTAAAATAAGCGGAATTGCCAAGTTTGGGATATTTGTTCGATTGGATGAAACGGGGGCTGACGGTATTATCCCCATTCGTTCGTTAGGGCGTGAATATTTCGACTACGATCAAACAACCAACACTTTGATGGGCAGCGAAACAGGCACCACATTTTCGTTGGGATTGCGTGTTACGGTGCGTTTGACCGAAGCAGAGCCAACCGCGGGTGGCGTTGCATTCGAACTCATATCAATTAACGATGAGATATATAAGCGCACAGGCGGACGGCGGGGTCGCGGCGATCGACCCAAGCGTATGTTGGTTAAGTCTAAACGAAAAGCTGCAAAATCGAAATTGAAAGCGCGTCGTAGACGGACAGGTTCATGAATTTTGATCAATGGATTGCTGAGCATTTTCCAATACTGATGGGGCATGTTCAGTTGCTTCCTGAGGTATTGGAAAGAGATAAACAGCAGGCTGAATTCACACTGCCCCCATGGGATTACATTGATCGGCTTGCGACAACAGAACGGATGATCCAAGGGCAAAAATATTTGGTTGAATTTGATATAGAATTAAACCGTATATTTGATAGCTACGGCGTTTCGCCTTCGCTGTTATTGGCGATCTGGGGTATTGAAACAAATTTTGGTAATACCCCAGGTAATTTTCCAATTGGATCAGCGCTCGCAACACTAGCTTATACAGGCCGCGCGCGGCGCCGATCATACTTTACTGAACAGTTACAATATTTTTGTTCGGAGATTTATCCACTGCAAGGTGTGGGGCAACCCATCTGCGGCAGCTGGGCTGGTGCGTCAGGGCATATGCAATTTATGCCAGAAACATACGCTAAATTTGGGGTTTCATATTGCTCTAGCGGGCCCGCGAATATTTGGGCTTCGATCCCCGATGCATTGATGTCAGCTGCGAATTATTTGGCCGCAGAAGCGCTAAAAGAAGGAGACTGTCTTATTAAAAAACCTAATATAGAGACTGATATTGGTTACGCTTGGGAAGGGATTAATTATGCAGCTGACGCCACAGTCTGGGCTGAGCGCGGTTTGAAGATTGAAGATGCGAAAGACGGGGAAAAATATTTCTGTGTATCGCCCGTGGGTCGACATGGACCACGGATTTTATTGGGTGGACAGGCGTTGGCCCTGTATCAATATAATCGTTCAATTAACTATGTTTTGGCGGTTTCAAAACTTGCGACTATGATTGATGGTGGACATGTTGATTGGTCTTGGGATCGCACAGCCAGACCGTTGGGTAGACTAACGCTGACAGAATTACAGTCGATTTTGACCGACCTGGGATATAACGCAGGTGCATCAGACGGAATTATCGGGCCAGATACAGTACGTGCAGTGATCCAAGCGCAAACGGAGCTGGGAATTGAGGCGGATGGTTATCCAGATTTGGAGCTTCTTGCGCGCCTAAAGACACTAAAACATTAACCTTCGCCCCAAGGGATCCAAACCGTTTTCTTTTCTATTGCTTGATCCAAGAATTCGCGGATTTCCGTTGCTGTGTTCACTTGATTCCAAGTGCGTTTTAAGTTTGTCGCTGAATGTTCTTCGATTATCGATGAAATTGCCGCGGTTTCCGCACTCCAAACGGCATCGATATCCATGTGCATCGCAGTGTGTTTTGCAACATCGCTATGGTCTGCAAACAAAATATTCACTGCCCCTGCTGGAATATCGGATGTCTCAATCACTTGGATCAGCTCTCCCGCAATGACTGGATTGATCTCTGATGGGAATACGATCACACGGTTTCCAACCGCGATGATTGTGGCGATCACGCGCACCAAACCCAGCAAAGCATGATCTGCGGGCGCAAATGCGGCAATCGTCCCGACAGGTTCGTTCAGAGACAAAGCAAGGCCGCGCATTGGCACATTGCGCACGTCACCATCGAATTTGTCAGACCATGCCGCACATTCAAAGATGGTTTCTAGCGTCGCTTGCACCTCATCCGCGCCTGACATGCCGCGTGGCTGGAATGTGTCGATTAGTGCGGCGAATTCATCTGCCCGCGCCGAAAGATTTTCGGCAAAATAATAGAGTATTTGCGATCGCAAGTGACCTGTTGAGGATGACCAACCACTGGCCTTATTCGCCGCCTCAACAGCATTTCTAAGATCTTTTCTATTCGAGATTGGAATGTCGTATGTTGTAGCGTTGGAAGGATCTGTTATTTGCTTAGTATATCCACCATCCGGCCGCGATTGTTTTCCACCAACGTAATTTTTGTAGGTCCGATTAATGGAAACGGGTCGATTTATATTTGTTTCGTTGGCCGAGTAAGCGGTGGGTTCCGTGCATACATTTATCGGGTGGGTATACGCGATCAGGCCTTCCCAACCACCTTCGCGTCCGAATCCGCTTTCTTTGGTCCCGCCGAACCCAGCAGCGGCATCAAAGAAGTTTGTTCCGT